>JBFEVY010000027.1:0-19403 GCA_041546665.1 Spongiibacteraceae bacterium
AGCATTTCTTTTTTGCGAGCGGTTTTGCTGGGAATATCCTGTTCGGGATCAAAGTCGTTCAAAGTGTTACTTCTCTATTCAGGCGTAGAAATAGCTGGCCAGGCCGAGGAAAGACATAAAACCGACCACATCGGTAACCGTCGTGAGGACCACACCGCCAGCCAGGGCGGGGTCTATGTTCATGGATTTCATTAGCAGTGGTAGCACCGCGCCGGCAAGTGCGGCGGTAATCAGGTTGATTACCATCGCGGCGGCAATAATGCCGCCAATCATCGGGTCGCTGAACCACATCGCGGCGGCCACGGCGACGACCAGCGCCCAGAGCATCCCATTGATAAGGCCGACAAGAACTTCCCTGTTAATCAGCCAGCGGCTGTTATTGCGGCTGATATGGCCCATGGCCATACCCCGGATCACAACAGTCAGTGTTTGCGTGCCTGCGACACCTCCCATGCTGGCCACGATGGGCATCAGCACTGCCAGCGCGACCACTTTTTCGATCGTCGCTTCAAAGATATTAATCACGCCAGAGGCGATAAAGGCTGTGAGCAGGTTTATGCCCAGCCATATTGCGCGCCTGGGTGCGGTGGTCATGACGGCGGCGAAGGTATCTTCGTCTTCATCCAGACCCGCCATGCTCATCAGAGAGTGGTCGGACTCCTCTCGAATAACGTCGACTACGTCATCGATGGTGATCCGGCCGAGCAATAGACGATCTTCTCCTATCACGGGGGCGGAGACCCAGTCGTGGCGTTCGAACAGGTTGGCGACTTCCCGCGCCGGCATAGAGGCGGGGATGGGTTCGACTTCGGTGTCCATAATTTCACGAACGGTGACACTGGGGTCGGAAACCAGCAGCTTGCGCAGTGACAGCGCTCCAATGAATTGGTCATTTCGGTTGACGACCAACAGGCTGTCGGTCATCTCCGGCAGTTCTTCGTGGCGGCGCAGGTAGCGCAGAGCAACATCCAGGGTAATATTCGGGCGCACCGTGATGGTGTCGGTGTTCATCAAACCACCGGCGCTGTTCTCATCGAAGGTGAGGATGTGTTCAACGCGCAGCCGGTCCTGATGGTCCATGCTGTCCAGAACTTCGCGGATAATGCGGTCTGGCAGTTGTTGCAGAATGTCCGCGATATCGTCGGTCGCGAGGCCTTCAGTAATGGTGGCGACTTCTTCGGCATCCATTTCCCGCAGAAACTGGCCTTGCACTTCGTCGCTCAGGTACTGAAGAATATCACCTTCGTTTTCAAGGTCGACCAGCTGCCAGAGCACACCGCGCACATTTTGCGGTGTAGATTCAATCAGGTGAGCAGCGTCGGCGGGAGGCAGGCCATTCAACATGCGTCGAATTTGCAGTGTCGCGCCACTACCGAGTGCCTCGTTCAATAATTTCAGATGGCTCTCGGTGTGGGTTTTTTCTGCGGTCTGCGCCATAAAATCCCTTGAGGAGTCAGGTTAATGGGTAGCGGGGATTATCCTTGAAAGCGATATTGGTAACAATTGCAGGTGCTGAAAATGCGCGAATTAACACAGTGCTACCGGCCCTGCTTATTCGCCCTCTCCAAAATAGTCTTCAATAAGTGCAGTGATGGCGGCAAGGGCTTCCTGTTCGTCTTCGCCTTCACAGCAAATGTGGAGTTCGCTGCCCTGGCAGGCGGCGAGCATCATAACTGACATAATGCTTTTGCCGTCGACCTGCCGGCCATCTTTGGTGACCGTCATGCTGGCGCCATAGTTGCTGGCCGTTGACACAAACTTGGATGCCGCTCTGGCATGGAGCCCAAGCTTGTTAATGATCGTTATTGTTGTCTCAACCATAAATAACCGTGTCCTAACTCAGGGCGCTCGCTCCCAACGATCCCGACGCTGGCTTTGCGCGGGCTAAGTATACCTTAGTCTTGGCCCGTAAAGGTGAGTGCCGGCGCCGGGTTTACAAATCGCGGTGGCGGACCTGTAGGCTGGGGTGGGATTCACGCAGCGCCCTGGCGAGGCGCTCCGCCATATACACCGAGCGGTGTTGTCCGCCGGTGCAGCCGATGGCGATGGTAAAGTAGCTGCGGTTGCCGGCTTCGATACGCGGTAACCAGCGCTGCAGGTAGCATAAGATGTCCTGATACATTTCCTCAACCTCCGCCTTGCCTCCCAGAAAGTCCTGGATTGCCGCGTCCCGGCCATCGAGGCTGCGCAGGCCTTCCTCCCAGTGAGGATTGGGCAGCATCCTGATGTCGTAGACGAGGTCGGCATCGATGGGTAGACCGCGCTTGAAGCCGAAGGACTTGAGCTGTACGGCGAGCCGGCTGGCGTCGACGCCGAGCAGACGGTCGCGAATTGCCCCTCGCAATTCGTGCAGGGTCATATCGCTGGTGTCGATGGTCAATGAGGCTTCGATCACAATGGGTTCGAGCAGTAGTGATTCAGCCTTAATCGCGTCAGCCAGAGGTTGGGCATCAGTAGTAAGCGGGTGGCGGCGACGGGTTTCGCTAAAACGTTTGATCAGGATATTGTCGCTGGCATCGAGGAAGACGATTTGCAATTGCGCGTGTTGCCTGACCTGTTCGCAGAGGGATTGAAAGCGGGACAACTCCTGGCTGGAGTTGCGGGCGTCAATGCAGACCGCGACTTGGCGGTGAACTTTCAGTGTGCTTTGGGACAGCTCGCGAACCAGCTCCGGCAGCAGCGACACCGGAATATTGTCGATGGCGTAGAATCCCTCATCCTCTAACTGGCGTAACGCAGTGCTTTTTCCTGAGCCTGAGCGACCACTGAGGATGATGAGTTTCATGTCAGTTTCCGCAGGGCGTTCTCAAAAAGTTGCTGATCGGTTTCTGATTTGCGCAGGCCATTTCGGTAGCTGGCGTTGTTAAAGGATTCCGCCAGCGAGGCGAGCACGGTGAGATGTTCGTCGTGTGCTTCATTGGGTACGACCAGCGCAAAAAACAGATCAACGGGTTGGTCGTCTATTGCTTCAAATTCGATGGCTTCGCTGAGCTTGATCAGCGCGCCGGTAATTCGCTTGCACTGCTCGCTTCGGCAGTGAGGTATGGCAACACCGTGACCAATGCCGGTGCTGCCAAGTCTTTCTCGGGTTAGTAGTTCGTTGAACAGCGCATCAGTATCAACGTCTGGCTGGTCTTCACCAATGATTTGCGCGACTTGTTCGAGGAGCCGCTTTTTGCTGTTGACCGAAATACCGCAACGGGTACGTTCGATAGTGAGGATCGTCTCAACGCTCATGATGGCTGGTTTCTGCTTGGGGTAGGGGGGCGTTACCGCCCCAGTGTTTTCTCTTTGTGTTTGATCAGTTGACGGTCCAGTTTGTCGGTCAGGCTGTCGATAGCTGCGTACATGTCCTCTGATTCACAAGTGGCAAACAGGTCGGCGCCTGCGACATGAACGGTGGCTTCGGCCTTCTGGATCAGTTTTTCGACAGAAAGGGTGACGTCAGCGTTGGTGATATTGTCAAAGTGTCGTTGCAGTTTGGCAAGTTTATTGTTGACGTAGTCGTGAAGAGCGTCGGTAACTTCTACGTGATGGCCACTGACAGTAATCTGCATATCTTGCTCCTTTTACTGAAAACAAGCGGCGCCTCCCGGCGCGGCTGCTAGACTAGGCGCTTCCGCTCGTTAGACGGCGGAATGACCAGTGATTCTCGATATTTTGCGATTGTTCGCCGTGCAACCTTGATTCCCTGTTCGGCAAGCAGCTCGGTGATCTTGCTGTCGCTGAGGGGTTTACGCGGGTTCTCCGCTGCAATCAGTTTTTTAATCAGTGCGCGAATGGCTGTTGACGAGCACTCCCCGCCGGAGTCTGTGGAGACATGGCTGGAGAAAAAGTACTTCAGCTCGTAAATGCCTCGCGGTGTGTGCATATATTTCTGGGTGGTGACCCGGGAAATAGTCGACTCGTGCATGCCGACCGCGTCAGCGATATCGTGCAGTACCAGCGGTTTCATCGCTTCTTCCCCGTATTCGAGGAAGCCCCGTTGGTATTCAACGATTTTACTGGCCACCTTCATCAGGGTTTCATTGCGGCTTTGCAGGCTTTTGATAAACCAGCGAGCCTCCTGAAGGTTGTCGCGGATATAATCGTTGTCGCTGCTGTTGCTGCTCTGTCTTGCCAACGCGGCGTAGCCGGCGTTGATCTGAATTTTGGGCGCGATGTCCGGGTTGAGCTCTACCAGCCAGCGGCCTTCTTTTTTGCTGACAAAGACATCGGGCACCACATATTCGGTGTCGTCGGATGCGATGCTGTCCCCAGGGGTGGGGTTCAGGCTCTGAATGACGCGCAGCACTTCTTTCAGCTCGTCTTCCTTGAGCTTTGATTTGCGCATCAGCTGGTTGTAGTCGCGGTTGCCGAGCAGGGGCATGTGCTCGTTGACCACCTTCAGCGCTTCTTTCACAAAGGGCAGGCTCTGGTCGAGCTGCTTGAGCTGAATACTTAAGCATTCCTGAAGGTCGCGGCCCGCTACACCGGGAGGGTCAAATTGCTGAATGAGGTGAAGCACCGCATTCACTTCTTCAATTTCGATATTTTCGTTTTCAAACGCGTCCACCAGCTCTTCCGGAGTGACCGTGAGCCGGCCCTTCTCGTCGATGGCGTCGATAATGGCGTCGGCAATAATTTGGTCCAGTTCAGACAGGCGGCTCAGATTCAGCTGCCAGCGCAGGTGATCTTGCAGTGAGTCGGTATTGCCTGAGCGAAAATCGTTGCCAAAGTCGCTGTCTTCAGAGGGGCCGCTGGATACCGGGCCGCTGGTTTGGAAGACATCTTCCCACTGGCTGTCGACGGGAAGATCTTCGGGAATGTCATTGCGGTCGGCCCAATCGCTGTCGGCATCGCTGCGGGGAACTTC
The DNA here is from genome assembly GCA_041546665.1 of Spongiibacteraceae bacterium. Lineage (GTDB taxonomy): Bacteria > Pseudomonadota > Gammaproteobacteria > Pseudomonadales > Spongiibacteraceae > Spongiibacter. The sequence goes on from JBFEVY010000027.1 coordinate 4,856, forward strand.
GGCTTCGACATTGCCTTCGGCGTCCTGCTTGCTCGCGCTTGGTGCGGCTTCACTGGATTGGCTGTTTTCCTGGGCAGCGGAATTTGTGTCCGGCGCATCGCCTTCGTCTTCGCTGACCTCGAGTAATGGGTTGGAATCCAGCGCGGACTGAATTTCCTGTTGAAGGTCGAGCGTGGATAGTTGAAGGAGGCGAATCGCTTGTTGCAGCTGGGGGGTCATGGTCAGTTGCTGACCAACTTTTAGCTGAAGCGATTGTTTCATATATGGCTTCTACAACTCACCAAAATGGATAGATTTTCGGGCTTGGTTCGTCAGCGTTTCGCTGCAAACCCGATCCCTGTAGTAGAGAGTGTAGACCGCCATTGATCGTGCTGCAAGGGGTTGATAAAGCAATTGCTGTGCCGATTTTTTGATCAAAGGGTAAATTTTTCGCCCAGGTAGATGTCGCGTACAACCTGATTGTTCAGAACCGCTTCGGCGTTGCCCTCAGCAACAATCTTGCCCTCGCCGACGATATAGGCTTTTTCACAAATATCGAGGGTTTCACGAACATTGTGGTCGGTGATTAATACGCCAATGCCCCGGGCCTGAAGCTGCCGGATAATCTGTTGAATATCGTTGACCGAGATGGGGTCTACACCAGCAAAGGGCTCGTCAAGAAGGATGAAACTGGGTTCGGTAGCCAGCGCCCTGGCGATTTCCACCCGCCGGCGCTCACCTCCGGACAAGGCCATGCCGGCAGAGTTGCGAATGTGGGTAATGTGGAATTCTTCCAGCAGGGATTCCAGCTTTTCCTTGCGCTGTTTGCGATTCAGGTCGCGCCGGGTTTCGAGAATCGCCATGATGTTGTCGGCGACACTCAGTTTTCGGAATACTGAGGCTTCCTGCGGCAGGTATCCGAGGCCGCGGCGGGCGCGGCCTTGAATGGACAGTGCCGTCAGGTCGTGCTCGTCGAGGGTGATCTTGCCCTGATCGGCATTGACGATGCCGACAATCATATAAAAGCAGGTGGTTTTGCCTGCGCCATTGGGGCCAAGCAGGCCGACAATTTCGCCGCTGCTAATGGTCAGTGAGACATCTTTAATGACCTGGCGGCCCTTGTAGGATTTAGCCAGGTGGCTGGCCTTGAGAACCGGCATTAGGGTGATTCCTTAGCGGCGGGGGCATCATCTTCGCCCGCGGCTTGGGGCTGAAGGGTCATCTTGACGCGATTGTCGGCTTTATCTTTTCCGCCGTCGGCGACAACGGTTTGCCGGCGGCCACTGTAGACGATTCTGTCGCCACTGATATGAGAGCCCTGGTGACTGATATTGGCTTCTTTGAGCAGGAGGATTTCTTCCTGGTCAATGATGTATTCAATTTGTTGGGCACTGGCCGTCACGGTGCCGCCGTCTTCACGCGCTTGTTGTTCGAATTTTGCCGGTTTGCCATAGGCGACCACTTTTTGGACCTGGCGGTCGGATTCCACAATGATCAGCTGGTCGGCGTGAATCTTCAGGCTTCCCTGGTTCATTTCAACGTGACCGGTGTAGATACCCCGGTTGTTTTCGTAGGTGGCGCGGTCCGAGCTCAGATTGATCGCTTTGCGTCGGTCGTCTGGCAGGGCCTGGACGGAGGTCGCAATAACGAGCAGGAGCGTAAAACTGCCGAGGAGTTGTTTAGGGTTCATAGTGCCCCCGAACTTGGCTCAGCAACTCGACACGCTCGTCATTGAGGCTGGCTCGCATGCCCACGGAATCAGTTTTGCCATTGGGCAGGGTCAGGGTCATGGCCGATGCGGTGCTCACATTATTGCTTTTGAGGTCAATGCGAAGGGTCTCCGAGGTGATCTTCGCTTCGCGTATCAAGTCTTTAACGAGTACGGAGCCGGTCAGGTCGAGTTGATCGCCATTTTGCGACAGCTCTCCGTTATGGGCTTCCGCCGTCCATGGGCGCTGTTCACCAATATTGCCAATATAGTAGGGCGCTTCCAGGCGAACGCTACCATTGGACAACAGGCGCTCTGCTTTTTCGGCGCGCCATCGGTAGGCAATTTGGCCGTCGCTGCGGTATTTGATGCCCTCAAGTCCACGGAGTTCGGAATCGATATCTGAGCGGGTGTCGGCGCGCTCGACCAGGCTGAGTTTGCCGCTTTCGCTGAACTGGGTCAGATAGATTACCGTCCCTGCCATCGCTGAGATGGCCGAGATGACAGATACGGCGGTAATGCGAAAGGGGTGGGCCATCTACAAATATTGCTCCAGTGCTGTGGTCAGCTTGTTTTGCGCTTTCAGGATCAGTTCGCAAATCTCCCGGACGGCGCCGTTACCGCCTGCGGCGTCGGTTTGCCAATCTGCGTGACGCGTAACAAAATGATGGCCGTTGGCAACGGTAATGCCCAGGCCTGCCGCTCGGATTGCCGCCAGGTCGGGAAGGTCGTCGCCGACATAGGCGATGGCGTCATAGTCGAGCTGAAGATCCTGGCGGAGTTCTTCAAGGGCAATGCCCTTGTCTTCTCTACCCTGATAGATTAGGTCGATCTTGAGTTCTCCCGCACGCCGCTCAAGTAGCTTTGAAGAGCGGCCGGTGATTATGGCAGGGCGAATACCAGCATCTCTGAGCAGTTTTATGCCCAGTCCATCGAGAATACTGAAGGCTTTCATTTCCTCGCCACTGTTGCCGAAATAGAGCCGGCCATCGGTCAGTACTCCGTCGACATCCATCACGAGCAGCTTGATCTTACGTGCTTTTTCAATAACTGATTGCATAACGTTTCTTATGACTCCGGCCGGCAAACCAGCCGGCTAGCGGATAGCGAAAATCGTTCCCGGAGGGAGGGCTTAGGCGACCCCCGCCTTCAACAGGTCGTGAGTATGAATGACTCCCACCGGTTTGTCCTGTTCGTCTACCGCGACAAGGACTGTAATTTTATTATCTTCCATGATGCGTAGTGCTTCTGCCGCCATCATTCCCGCCTTGATGGTGCGGCAGTTACGGGTCATTACTTCATCGATGGGCGCGTTGCGGATATCGACGCCTCTGTCGATGGCTCGCCGCAGGTCACCGTCGGTAAAGATGCCAAGCAGTGCGCCGTTCTGGTCGGTAACGGTGGTCATACCCAGCGCTTTGCTGCTCATCTCGAGCAGTGCCTGACTCAGGGCGCTGCCGCTCATGACGCGGGGGATTTCGTCGCCAACGTGCATGATATTGTCGATTTTCAGCAGCAGGCGTCGACCCAGGGCGCCACCAGGGTGGGAAAAGGCGAAGTCGTCTGCGGTAAAGCCGCGGGCTTCCAGTAACGCGATAGCCAGTGCGTCACCCATTACCAGTGAAACCGTGGTGCTGGAGGTGGGGGCGAGGTTCAGCGGACAGGCTTCCTGGGTGACGCCTACATTCAGGTGGGCATCTGCACTGCTGGCCAGTTCAGAGTTGGGGTTGCCGGTCAGCGCGATGACCGGAACCGCCAGTAACTTGAGCAGAGGAAGCAGGGCGACCAGTTCCGCGGTGCTGCCGGAATTGGAGAGGGCAATCACGACGTCGCCGGCGGTAATCATACCCATATCGCCATGACTGGCTTCGCCGGGGTGGACAAAGAAGGCTGGAGTGCCTGTGCTGGCGAGCGTTGCAGCAATTTTGTTGCCGATGTGTCCGGATTTTCCCATGCCGGTTACAACAACGCGGCCGGAGCAATTCAGGATCAGTTCGCAGGCGTGGTCGAAGGCGTCGTCGATGCGCTCTGCGAGCTCGCTGACCGCATCCCTTTCCATAGCGATTACGCGTGTTGCCGTATCTTTAAAACTCGTCGTCATCGCCCGTGAAAATCCTTCAGCTCCCATTAAGATTCGCTATGATAATTTCCATTGTGAAAAATTAACAGGTTTGCTGTTGTCTTGTAGTGGGATTCTCTGGCGTAAAATGTGGTCAAAGGTCCAGACGCGGTTGATTTGCGTAGTATCTACAGTGTTGTTGAGTAACTTGCGCGAAATGATGGGGTCGCATTGGGCGGACTACAATAACGCGAATGGTTAAGGGGGTAGGTAAATGTTTAAACAGGCATTCTTGGTATTGCTGCTCGCTTTTACTGGTGTGAGCACCAGCTTGGCGAGTGACACGAAGGGGCCCTACGAAGTGGTGGCGGATACAACCCAGGAGCTGCTCAAAGTGATTGAGGAGGCCAGGTCGTATATTGATGAAGACGAGCCACGCTTTACCGGCGAAATACTCCGGATTATGGATGAAGTGGTCGATTTTCAGAGTTTTGCCCGCGGCGTGATGGGCGACTATGGAAGCAGTCAGGCCTACCGGCGCTTGAGCACCGATGAAGAGCGCGCGGCGTTTCGCGATCGGGTGTTTCGTTTTACCGAGACGTTTCGCGAGGGTTTGATCAACACATACTCAAAGGGTCTGCTTGCATTTGATGGTAATCGGATCGAGGTGCTTCCCGAGTTGTTGGTGACAGACGCGTCCGGGGAATTAAAGAAAGTGTCGGCCGACGAGATAAGTGACAAGGACCTGCAAGGCTCGGTGAGCGTGCGCCAGGAAATTTACGGTGAGCGGGCCAAGCCCTACGAGGTGATTTACACCCTGCGCAAGGACCGGGATGGTCAGTGGAAGTTGCGCAATGTGGTGATTGAAGGCTTGAACCTTGGTCAGATCTACAAAAGCCAGTTTGTGGCGGCGGTAGAGACTGAAAACGGCGATATCGATAAGGTGATTGCCAACTGGACCGTGGCGCCCAAAGAGGTTATGGAGAAACAGGCGTCCGCGCAATAACCGTAACATTCAGTCCTTATTAAATGACGCGGGGCACCACTGGTGCTCCGCGTTTGTTTTTTCTGGCATTCGTTGCGTCGTCTCCGGGGTGCCCACACCGAGCTATTTTCAGTCGGCGGTCGATTAAATGGCCGGGATTGCGTACAATTCCGCGATTGTATTATCCATTTTTGGTAGACAGGTTGAGCATGCAGACAGATCAGATTGCGCAGCGCCTAGGCGAGCATTTTCCCGAAGCAGATATTAACGTTCAGGGGGACGGCAGCCATTACGATGTTCGGGTGGTCAGTGCGGTATTTGATGGCCTGCGCGCAGTAAAGCGCCAACAGCTGGTCTATGCAGCGTTGAACGACTGGATTCGCGATGGCGCCTTGCATGCCGTCAATATCAAAGCTGTGACCCCCGCCGAAGCTGACGCTTAATCGTCGTCCTCTGAGAAAGAAGAGTTAATGGATAAATTACTGATTCGCGGCGGCGGTCCGCTGCGAGGTGAGATTCGGGTTTCCGGCTCGAAAAATGCCGCGTTGCCAATATTGGCGGCGACGTTGTTGTCGAGTGAGCCGGTACTGATTCGCAATCTCCCGCATTTACACGATATTACGACCATGATTGCGCTGTTGCGCAGCATGGGCACTGAGCTGCTCGTCGATGAGCGCCTGGGTGTGGAAATCAATGGAGCGACGACCCGGGAAACCACGGCGCCTTATGAGCTGGTTCGGACGATGCGCGCGTCTATTCTGGTGCTGGGCCCCTTGCTGGCCCATTTTGGTCACGCCAAAGTGTCCTTTCCCGGTGGTTGTGCCATCGGCAGTCGCCCGGTGGATCAGCATCTGCGCGGACTGGAGGCCATGGGCGCGCAGATCGAGGTCGACGAGGGGTATATCACCGCTCGGGCTCCCAACGGTCGTTTGCACGGCGCCCATGTGTTGTTCGATATGGTCACCGTTGGCGGCACAGAGAATGTATTGATGGCGGCCTGTCTCGCTGAGGGGCGCACCGTATTGGAAAATGCCGCCCGCGAGCCGGAAATTGTCGACCTTGCCGAGATGCTTATCGCTATGGGCGCGAAAATCTCCGGCCACGGCAGCGCCACGATTGTTGTCGATGGCGTCGAAAGTCTGCGGGGCTGCAGTTACGATGTGATGCCAGACCGTATTGAAGCCGGGACCTACCTGGTGGCTGCTGCTGCCAGTCGCGGATCGATCAAGCTCCGGGATATCGATGCGAGCTCCCTGGAAGCGGTGTTGGTTAAGCTGGAAGAAGCAGGGGCCGATATCCAGACTGGTGACGATTGGATCAGCCTCGATATGCACGGCAAGCGGCCGTTGGCGGTCAATATCAAAACTATGCCCTATCCGGGGTTTCCCACGGATATGCAGGCGCAGTTTACAGCCATGAATGCGGTGGCTGAGGGTACGTCCCGGGTGACGGAAACCATTTTTGAGAACCGCTTGATTCAAGCGCACGAAATGAATCGCATGGGTGCGCAAATCAGTATTGAAGGGAATACGGTGATTATCAAGGGTGCGGAGCGCCTGAAAGGGGCGCCGGTAATGGCCAGTGATTTGCGGGCTTCCGCGAGTCTGGTGATCGCCGGCTTGGTCGCCGATGGCGATACCCTTGTAGACCGGATTTATCACATCGATCGCGGTTACGAGTGCATCGAAGAGAAGTTTTTGGCCTTGGGTGCGGATATTCGCAGGGTTGCCGGCTGACGGCGGTCTCACCCGAATACAGTTTGTAGGAGTGTGCTCGTGGAGCAGCCAGTTACTATCGCCCTGACCAAGGGGCGGATTCTAAAGGAAACCCTTCCACTTTTGGCGGAGGCGGGTATTGAGCCGTTGGAGGATATTTCCAGCAGTCGCAAGCTGATTTTTCCGACGAATCACCCCCATATTCGGTTGATCGTGATCCGTGGCACGGATGTGCCGACCTACGTGAAGTTGGGCTCGGCCGATATCGGTGTGGCCGGTAAGGACATGTTACTGGAGCTGGGCTCCGAAGATATGTACGAGCCGCTGGACCTCAATATTGCACGCTGCAAACTGATGACCGCCGGTCGGGTAGGCGAGGCCTTGCCCGCGGGTCGGGTGAGAGTGGCCACCAAGTTCGTCAATGTGGCGCGCCGCCATTTTGCTGAAAAGGGCATCCAGGTCGAACTGATTAAACTCTATGGTGCGATGGAATTGGCGCCATTGATGAATCTGGCTGATCTGATTGTCGATATTGTTGATACCGGAAATACGTTGCGGGCGAATGGAATGGAGCCGAGGGATATGATTGCCTCAGTCAGTTCGCGCCTGGTTGTGAATAGGGCAGCGATGAAGCGCAAGCACAAGACGATTCAGGGGATTATCCAGCGCCTCGGTGAGGCGGTGGCAGCGAGAGAAGCTGAGGTGGCCAATGGCTGAGCGAATCATGCGCCGCTTCACTTCGGCGGAGGAGAATTTTGCCGCTGAATTGGATGCCCTGCTTGCCTGGGACAGTGTGTCTCGGCCTGAAGTGGCGGAAACGGTCGCCGAGGTGATCGCTGAAATTCGCCAACGCGGTGACGCTGCGTTGCTGGAGTATTGCCGCAAATTCGATGGTCTTGAGCTTGGTGCGGGTGCGCAACTGGAAATTAGCCGCGAGCGTTTGTTGGCGGCGCTGGAGCGTATAGACCCGGCGCAGCGCGCCGCACTGGAAGTCGCGGCGGAACGCGTTCGCGCCTACCATGAGCATCAAAAGCAGGAATCTTGGTCCTATACGGAAGCCGATGGCACTCGCCTGGGGCAACAGATTACTCCGATGGCACGGGTGGGCTTGTATGTTCCGGGGGGCAAGGCGAGCTACCCTTCTTCGGTATTGATGAACGCCATGCCGGCCAAAGTGGCGGGCGTGCCGGAATTGATCATGGTATCGCCTACCCCGGGTGGTGAAACCAACGATATGGTGTTGGCGGCAGCGGCCATCGCCGGAGTGGATCGTGTGTTTACCATTGGTGGGGCACAGGCTGTTGCCGCGCTGGCCTTTGGTACGGAAACAATCCCCCGGGTCGACAAAATTGTCGGCCCTGGAAATATTTATGTCGCCACCGCAAAGCAGCAGCTTTTCGGGCGGGTAGGGCTGGATATGATTGCCGGACCTTCGGAGATTCTGGTGATCTGCGATGGTCAGACCGACCCCGACTGGATTGCCATGGACCTGTTCTCCCAGGCGGAGCACGACGAAGATGCGCAGTCCATTCTGATCAGCCCGGACCGGGCATTCCTCGATGCCGTTGAAGCCAGTGTAGAGCGCCTGCTGCCGACTATGCCGCGGGCCGAGATTATTCGCGCGTCCCTCTCTGGGCGCGGTGCGTTGATTGACGTGGCGGATTTAGACGAGGCTATTTCCCTGTCCAACCGTATTGCGCCGGAACACCTTGAGCTGTCCGTGGCTGACCCTGAGCAGTACTTGCCTGCGATTCAGCACGCCGGCGCCATTTTCCTGGGGCGGCACACTCCCGAGGCGCTGGGCGATTACTGCGCCGGACCCAACCATGTGCTACCCACATCGGGAACGGCGCGCTTCTCGTCCCCCCTGGGGGTTTACGATTTCCAGAAGCGTTCCTCGGTGATTAATTGTTCGCCGCGCGGCGCCGCAGAGCTGGCCAAGACCGCGTCGGTGTTGGCGCGTGGCGAGTCGCTGGTGGCCCACGCGGTGAGTGCGGAGTACCGCCTGTCTGGTGAGGATGAGTGATGAGCCGGTTCTGGAGCCCCTTTGTTAAGGATCTGGTGCCCTATGTGCCCGGCGAGCAGCCGCAGATTGAAGGTCTGGTGAAGCTCAATACCAATGAGAACCCCTATGGGCCCTCACCAAGGGTATTAGAGGCTATCGCGGACGGCGTGGGCGAGGGCCTGCGCTTGTATCCCGATCCCAATGCCGCCGCGCTGAAAAGCACGATCGCGGAGTATTACGCCATCCAGCCCAATCAGGTGTTTGTTGGCAATGGCTCCGATGAGGTGTTGGCGCATGTCTTCCACGGCCTGTTTCAGCACAACCGGCCGTTGCTGTTCCCTGATATTACCTACAGCTTTTACCCCGTTTACTGCGGTCTCTACGGTGTGCCCTTTGAGGCGATTCCGCTGGACGAGCAATTTCAGATACGGGTAGAGCAGTACAATGGCATCAATGGTGGGATTATTTTCCCCAATCCCAATGCGCCCACTGGTTGCCTGCTGTCGCTGACAGAGATTGAGCGTTTGCTCTCAGTGAATACCAATACTGTTGTTGTTATTGATGAGGCCTACATCGATTTTGGTGGCGAATCTGCGGTGAGCCTGATTGACCGTTTTGATAATCTGCTGGTGGTGCAAACCCTTAGCAAGTCGCGCTCTTTGGCGGGAATGCGGGTTGGGTTGGCCATGGGGCATCCAGATTTGATTGAGGCGCTGGAACGCGTCAAGAACAGTTTTAATTCCTACCCGCTCGACAAATTGGCACAACTCGCGGCAATAGCAGCTTTTGATGACGAAGCCTATTTCCAGGACTGTAGATCCAAGTTGATTGCATCGCGTGAAGCCTTGCGGGAGCAGCTGGACGTACACGGTTTTGAGGTTTTGCCGTCGGCGGCTAATTTCCTGTTTTGTAGGCACCCCGAGCGGGATGCGGCGACATTGGCGGGGGCACTGCGTGAGCACAAGGTGATTGTGCGGCATTTCCCCGCAGGTCGTACCGCACAATATTTGCGGATTACCGTCGGTAGTCCGGAGCAGAATGCCGCGTTGCTTGCAGCACTCGATATTGTGCTGAGCTAAGCCTAAGCCAGCGCCGGAGCACTCGGCATTGGCTTATTGCTGAACCTGAAGGGTGGGGCGGATGGTCACTTCCGTTGTCACTTGCAACGGTTTGTCATCTCTTAGCAAGCCTAATTCCACTCGTTCGCCCGGGCGAGTGTAGGAAATCAACTTCATGCCAGCGTGACCGTCACCGACGGGTTCGCCGTTGATTTCCGTCAGTATATCCCCCGGGAGAAGACCCGCCTGTGCGGCGGGACTGTTATTGGCGATGCCGGTAATCAGTACCCCGTTTTTGCCTGCCCCCAGCGGCTGTACTTCAATTCCCAGCCAACCTCTGATTGGCTGGCCGTAGCGAATCAGATCCGCCATGGTGCGCAGCGCAAGGTCGCTGGGAATGGCTAGCCCAATTCCTGTTGAACCTCCGCTCTGGGTATAAATGGCGGTATTGATACCCAGCAGCCGCCCTTCGGTATCGATCAGGGCACCGCCCGAATTGCCCGGGTTGATTGCGGCATCGGTCTGGATAAAGTTCTCAAATTGGCTCAGGCCCAGGCCGTAACGCCCGGTGGCGCTGACAATGCCCTGGGTGACCGTTTGGCCAAACCCGTAGGGGTTGCCGATGGCGAGTACAACATTGCCGACCTTGATCTTGTCGGGGTTGGCGACGGCAATAGTGGTCAGTTGATCGAGTTCAATTTTAAGGACTGCCAGGTCGGTATCGGCGTCGCTGCCGATAACTGAGGCAAGTGCCTGCTGGCCGTCGTGGAGCATCACCAGGATTTCATCCGCGCCATTGATAACGTGGAAGTTGGTGAGCAGGTAGCCATCGCTGCTGACAATCACCCCGGAGCCGAGGCTGCGTTCCAGGTGTTGTCTTACCCGTCCGCCGCGGTTAAAGAAATGCCTGAAAAGTGGGTCGTTGGCCAGCGGGTTGCGCTGTTCCACCACCTTGGAGGTGTAAATGTTCACCACGGCGGGGGCCGCGCGCTCCACGGCGGCGGCAAAATCATTGTTATTCCCGCCGCGCCCGTAGGCGAGGATGCATAAGCCAAGAAGAATCCCGCAGATGATGGGCCAGAACAGGTTGTACAGGCCGTTGCGTTTCATCAGTGGTCGGGTAGTCAAGGGCGTTCCTCGTTATAGGTAGTGCGGGCGAACGGAGGCGCCCTGCGGTGTATCGTGGGCATCCAGTGCAGAGGCGTGATAGCCTATCATGAATTTTCTCTATGCCGAATCTGAAGGGATGAATGTGTCAGAAACTGTAAGTTTACAAGCCTTGTTGTCCGAAGCGAACCGATTGATGGAGCCCGACCTGTTCGACGACTATTGTCCGAATGGTTTGCAGGTGGAAGGGCGGGATCAGGTGGCGCGGATTGTGAGCGGGGTGACGGCATCCCAGGCTTTGATCGAGGCCGCGATTGAGCGCGAGGCCGATGTGCTTCTGGTGCATCACGGTTATTTCTGGCGTGGCGAAAATCCGGTGATCCGGGGCATGAAGCGTCAGCGCCTGGGTTTGCTGCTGCAACATAATATCAGTCTGGTTGCCTACCATCTGCCGCTGGATGCGCACCCGGAGCTCGGTAACAACGCTCAGTTGGCGAAGGCCTTGGGGGTCGTTGTTGATGGCGGTTTGGGTAGTTCAGCAAGGCCGGTGGGTAATACCGGGTATTTGCCGGTGCCAATGGCAGCGGCCGAATTTGCAGCTCATGTCGAAAAGGCGCTCGGGCGAAAGCCTCTGCTCGAGCAGGTTGGCGATTCGCCTATTCACCGTCTCGCCTGGTGTACCGGGGCGGCGCAATCCTATATCGACAAGGCGGCGGCAAGCGGGGTGGATGCTTATTTGACGGGGGAGGTCTCTGAGCCCACGATTCTCAGCGCCAGGGAGCAAGGGCTGCATTTTATTGCGGCGGGGCACCACGCGACCGAACGCTACGGAGTGCAGGCACTTGGCCAGGCGCTGTCAGAGCGCCTGGGGGTGTCGCACGAGTTTGTGGATATTGATAACCCTGCCTAGGCAATCGCTCAGGCAGTTAGGGTTTAGAGTTGCGGTGCGTCCGGCGGGGTTGGGGTTTCAACTTTTTTGTTCTTGTCGAGGCCAAACTCTTCGTGCAGGGCGCCTTTTGAGCCGGGCTGGCGTGGCGCATAGTCCAGAGGTTGCTCAGAAAGTTGCAGGCTGGCGGGCTTGCCTTCCAGTACCGGGCGCCCTTCGGGTAGTGGCTGGAGCGGGCTGATTCCCGTGCTGTGCAGAGATTTGGCGCCTTCGGCAATATGGTTGTGTACGCTGCGGTAGCTGTCTGCCAGGTCGTTGAGAAGCTCTGCGGTGCGATCAAAGTGGTTGCTGACCTGTGACTGGTATTCCTGTTGTTGCTGCTGCATTTCGCCGAATTGTTTTTCGAGCGCGGCGCGGCTTTGTTGTTCTGGGCGCATTCTTCCCAGCAGGAAGTAGCCCAGGCCGGCGCCGATAAGCAGGCAGCTAATTGCAGTAAAAATAACAGTACCTAAGTCGAACACTCTGTCTCTCCATCCATCATAAGCCCGGTTCAGCGGGGCCAGTATTATTCAGGCCCTAGTATACTCGCTGTTACGGTGGGGCAAAACTCCGGCGCTTTCTTTTATCGAGTTTGATCTGTCTCACGGTAAGAGAAATTAAGCTGAGAAATTGCCAATTTCCGGCGGTCTAGGTAAAGTTGCCGCCTTTAAGCCCCCGACAGCACACGCCGATTCCTCATGCCTAATCCAATACAGCGATATCAACGAGATCTGGAGCGCGAAGATTTTTCGCATGACCCCGCCCAGGCGCACGCGGTAGATTGTCTGCAGCGCCTCTTTGATGAATTGTGTGCGGCGCCAGCATTGAAGCCGGCGGGGCTGAAAGCGAAGCTGGGCGGCCTGTTTGGTCGGCAGAGTGAGCCTCCAAGAATCAAGGGGCTGTATTTTTGGGGTGGCGTTGGTCGCGGCAAGACCTATCTGATGGATACCTTCTACGACACCCTGCCTTTTGAAAATAAGTTGCGCGCCCACTTTCACCGTTTTATGCAGCGGGTCCATAAGGAACTCAAGGCGCTGGCGGGGGAGAAAAACCCCTTGGTGCTGGTGGCTGATCGTATTGCCGACGAGGCCAGGGTGATCTGCTTCGACGAGTTCTTTGTCACCGATATCACCGACGCCATGATTCTCGGGGGGCTGTTTGAGCGCCTGTTCGAGCGCGGGGTGGTGTTGGTGGCGACCTCCAATATTGTTCCTGACGGCCTGTATAAAGATGGCCTTCAGCGAGCCCGCTTTTTGCCTGCAATTGCGCTACTCAAAGAGTGCACCGAGGTAGTGAATGTGGATGGCGGTGTGGATTACCGGCTTCGCACGCTGGAGCAGGCGGAGTTATACCACCACCCCTTGGATGCGGCGGCGGATACCAGTCTGGCTGATAGCTTTCAGCGCCTGGCACCACCGGAGGCGACCACGGAAAACACCTTGCTGGAGGTTGAGGGGCGGGAGATTCGCGCGCGTTTTGTCGCCGACGATGTAGCCTGGTTTGAATTTGATGAGCTGTGCGATGGTCCGCGCAGCCAGTACGACTATATTGAGCTGGCCAGAGTGTTTCACGCGGTCATTCTCAGCAATGTCCCGCAATTGGGTGGGGCGAGGGACGACCAGGCCAGGCGGTTTATCAATTTGATCGACGAGTTCTACGACCGCAATGTAAAATTGGTGATTTCGGCAGAGGTGCCCCTTGAGACGCTGTATTCTGGTGGGCGTCTGGAGTTCGAATTTCAGCGAACCTGCAGCCGTTTGCTGGAAATGCAATCCCAGGATTATCTGGCGCTGGAGCACCGCCCTTAGGGGGATGTCGGGTGAGGGGCAAAAACCTTGATTTGTCTCTTGAAAATCCCGTAACGCTTCTGTAGTATTCGCGCTCTTTGATCGGTACGGTTCCCATAGGCAAAGAACATGAAAACCTTTAGTGCAAAACCTGAAGCAGTAACACGGGATTGGTTCGTGGTAGACGCCGCCGATAAAACATTGGGTCGTCTGGCCAGTGAAATTGCGCACCGTCTGCGTGGTAAGCATAAGCCCGAATACACGCCTCATGTTGATACCGGCGATTACATTGTTGTGGTAAATGCTGAGAAAATCCGCGTTACTGGCAACAAAACTACAGATAAAATCTATCATCACCACACTGGTTACCCAGGCGGTCTGAAGTCAATGAGCTTTGAAAAGCTGATCGACAGAGCGCCGGAGCGGGTTATCCAGCGTGCAGTGCGCGGCATGTTGCCCCATAACCCACTGGGTCGTGCCATGTTTAAGAAACTGAAAGTATACGCTGGCGCAGAGCATCCCCATGCAGCGCAACAGCCTACTGAATTGAATATTTAAGGGACGCGCAATATGTCAGCCACCCAATATTACGGTACTGGTCGTCGCAAAACCTCTTCTGCTCGGGTATTCCTGCAGGCAGGTAGCGGTCAGATCTCTATCAACAATCGCAGCCTGGACGAGTACTTCGGTCGCGAAGTTGCGCGAATGATTGTTCGTCAACCGCTTGAGCTGGTTGAGATGGGCGAAAAGTTCGATGTCAATGTTACAGTCAGTGGTGGCGGTAGCTTTGGTCAGGCCGGTGCGATCCGTCACGGTATCACCCGTGCTTTGATGCAATATGATGAAGCGCTTCGCGGCGACCTTCGTCGTGCAGGCTATGTTACTCGCGATGCCCGTGAGGTAGAGCGTAAGAAAGTTGGTCTGCGTAAGGCACGTAAAAAGCCTCAGTTCTCCAAGCGTTAACCGCTGCGGCCAAGTTATTGGCCGGGAGTCTGTTCAAGCAGCTCAGGAAAACGCCCACGACCTTCAATTGTGGGCGTTTTTTTTTGTCTGGCACATGACGCTCGATGGTCTTGTCTGTGCATTTTTATTTGTCAGCGGGGGTCAAGTTCATTACTATTTGGCCCATTTCAAAATTCGGTGTCGGTAAGTGCGATCCTGCGAGTCAATGCTTATAAAGAGCAGGGTGGGCTCCGGCAGAAGGTTTTTTTAGGTAATTG
>JBFEVY010000016.1:0-21882 GCA_041546665.1 Spongiibacteraceae bacterium
AGGGCCGCTTGACCCGAGTCCAATAAAAATAATCATTCAGCATCTGGAGTGTCTTTGTGAAAATTACCTCCCCGATGGCCGCGGGGCTTTTTGCCCTCGCCACCACAACCAGCCAGTACGCAATCGCGCAGGAATCAGCTCCACAAAACAGCGCCCCTGCGAAACAGGTCCCCAAAGCCACGCGCACCCTCGAAGAGGTGATCGTGACGGCCCAGAAAAAGGAAGAGTCTTTGCAGGATACCCCCATATCCCTGACTGCCTTCAGCGAAGAACGCCTTGAGGTCGATGGCATCAGCAACCTGGGGGATATCGGCTCAAAGGTACCCAGCCTGACTATCGAGCCCTTCCCGATCAACAATGCCACCCTGCGAATATTTATTCGCGGCATTGGCCTGTCGGACGTGCAGGTCACCCAGGACCCGCCCATTGGCATTTATGTCGATGGCGTGTACATCGCCCGCTCCACGGGCACTGCACTGGATGTCGCCGAACTGCAGCGTATTGAAGTTTTGCGCGGCCCCCAGGGCACACTTTACGGGCGCAACACCACTGGCGGGGCCATCAACCTGATCACCAAGCGCCCGTCAACGGAAGCCTTTGAGCTAAAACAGAAGTTCAGCACAGGAAATCGCAATCTGTTTACCTCAAAGACCTCCGCCAATATTCCCCTCGGCGAAACCTTGGCGGTGAAACTCGCCTACCTGAAGACCGAAATGGACGGTTTTATGGAAAACGACGGCCCGGGCGGCGACTTTGGCGACAAGGAAGTCGAGGGCATGCGCCTGGATTTACGTTGGGATATTAATAGCACCACAACCCTGGACTACGCCTACGACAAGTCCGACTTCGGCTACTACAACTATATGTACCAGGCGGTGACCCAGGGCGAGCAATATAAAGGCCAGGCTGAACCGATAAAAACCTATTCAAACAGCCAGTCAAAATATAGCACCTCCCGTTTTGACTCCATGGCCACAGCGCGGCCCTTTGAAGAATCCGTTACCGAAATCGAAGGGCACTCACTGATCTTCACCAAGAATTTTGAAAACGTGCAATTCAAGTATATCGGTGCGTATCGTGAACTTTACGACGCGGCCTACGCCGACCTCGGCGGCGGCCTGGGCTCGGAAACTTACCGGGTAGACTCGAACGAATATTGCGGGCCCGCCGTCGTGGCCCAAACCGGCGAAGAGTGTCTGCCTTTTGTTGTGCCGCAGATTTCCCAGGAGCAGACCTCCCACGAATTTCAATTGGCCGGTGCCGCGTTTGACGACTCCGTCGACTACATTGTCGGGGTGTACTACTTCGAAGAGGAAGCCACCGAAGATAACTCACCCATTCACCACCAATTCAGTTCCAAGGTCAGCAACGACGTCATCCCGATACCGGTCCTCGGCGAAGTGCTCGGCGGCCTGCTACTTGAACAAGGGGACGTCGGCATCGTCAATATGCTCGCGCAGAAATACGAAATCCGGAACGAGGCCAAAGCGGCCTTTGGTCAGTTCACCTGGACGCCTTCAATTCTCGACCAGCGCATTCACCTGACCTTCGGCGCACGCTATTCCGCCGACACCCGAGAAGCCCTGAAAAATCAGACCGACAAGACCTATTTCGAAATTCGCCGTCTCGACATGGCAATCGATACTGAGCAGCTCGCGCCACTCTCACCGGTACTGGAGCAGGCAGGCTTTTTACTACCCGGCGACAGGAGCTTTACCGACGTTTATGCCGAAAAGGACTTCACCGACGTCTCGTATAGCTTTATTGCCGAGTTCGACCTTACCGACGATATCAACATCTACGGCAAATTCATCCAGGCTTACAAGTCTGGCGGCTTCAACACCCGCGACCCGCAACGTGGCAGCACAGGTGTCCCCGCCGGCACACCGGGTAGCGGCGACGATACCGAGGTCGCCGCCTCCGACGGTGTCACCTACGGCTACGGATTTGCCGACGGTTTTGAAGAAGAACATGTGGATTCACTGGAATTCGGGATTAAAAGCGAGCTTCTCGATCGCCGCCTGCGTATCAACGCCAACGTCTTTTTCAGCGACTATACCGACATACAGTTGAACCACATCCTGTCAGGTACCGTTGCCGACACCAAGGTCGCCAACGCCGGCGAGGCAGAAATGCAGGGGCTGGAAACCGACATCACTTTCCTGCTCGGCGAGCGAACCATGCTTATGCTGAATTACGCATATCTCGATGCCGAAGTCACCAAGGCCATCGACAAGCAGGGCAACGACGTCACCGATACCTACGTGTTCTATTCTGCCCCGGAACATTCCTATACCGCAGCCGCAGACTTCGGCCTGGCGCAGTGGAGCTGGGGTGAAGCCTCGCTGAACATCAGCTACAACTACATGGATCAGCGCAACGGCGGTGTGCGTCGCTACAACGCCGTTAACACCTATATCGATGACTACGGGCTGTGGAACGCGCGGCTGAGTTTCAATCAGCTACAGCTGGGCAAGTTCGGGTATCTGAATATCGGCTTCTGGGGTAAAAACCTCGCCGACGAAGAATACGAAATCACCGCCATCGACAACCTGCCACACGCAGACCGCGCCGTTATCTGGGGCGAGCCGCGCACCTACGGTGTCGATGTTATCTACGAATATTGACGGGACACGGGCGGCCGAACAGCCGCCCGAATCTTCTCTTGATGGAGGTAAACCTCCGGCTACAGCCCTACAAAAGGCTGCATGAATTTCGCTACCCAACCGCGAAATTGCAGTTTGTCATCCAAACCGCCCAGACAGATACAGTTCCGGTCGCTGTCGGCCACAGGCTGATGCTCGACGGAACCGTCGAGATCGGCAAAATCGCCGGCATTAAACTGCCCAAGCTCATCGCTGTAGCCCCCCTGCAATACCAGGGTGAGCTCATTGCCGCGATGTGTATGCACGGGCATTTTCATCCCGGCACCAATATTCAGCAGCCGCAGGGTGCCTTCGCCACAGTCCAGCGGCAGGTGCCGCATTCCCGGTACAATGGTTTTCCAGGGCAAATCGCTGAAATTGTCCACCGACACCAGCGGGCGCAACAAACTGGGAATATCTCCGGACGCCGGCTGAGCGCGATTGGAACTCGCCGCAACGGCGGCGCTGACAAGCGGCGCATCGTCCAGGGCGGCCAGCATGGCCTCTCGACGGCTCGCCCCCAAAGGACGCGGCGCAACGTTGCTCAGCAGACCGCCCCCCGTTGCTTCCGCTTGCACAACGCGCTGGCGACAATGCTCACAAAACTGTAAATGGCACCCCACCACGAGCGCCAGTGCAGCCGGCAACGCGCCAGCCGCGTATCCCGCAATGGTGTCGTCTTCGGGATGATGATGTATACGACTCATACTACGTCGCCTCCGAAATGCTGCCTGAAGGCCTTAATTGCCAAACGCAGACTCGATTTCACACTGCCCAATGGCATGCCCGTTTCCTGAGCAATTTCACTGTGGCTCTTCCCCTCATAGTAAGATTTGTACACGACCTGGGCCTGATTGCGCGGCAGTGTTTCAAGCACCGCCTGCAAGCGGTCGCCGTCGGCCTCCCCATAATCGTTGCTGACCACCGCGACCTCGGCCAAGCCCTCATCTGACTCGTAAGCCGCACCCCGCTGCTTACGCAATTTATCAATCCACAGATTTCTCGCAACGCGAAACAGCCAGGTACTTACGGCGGCCTTTTCCGGGTTATACAAATGCGCCTTGTTCCAGAGCGCCAGCAAGGCCTCCTGGGTGAGATCTTCAGCGCCCGCAGCGTCTACGCCCTGGCCAACCAGATACGCATTCACCCGCGGCGAAAAATAATCGTACAACAGCATGAAACTGGCTTTGTCGCGATCATCAGCGACACGCTGCATACAACTCGCCCAGTACGCGCCGCTTTGCTGCGCAGTGCCATCCTCGGCCATGAAAAAACCTCTTTAGCCCATTTACGTTCTAGGCCGGTAATCAGATCACGACGACATAATAGCTCGCCACCCGCTAGCAGAATATTGGCCCAGACGCGGCAATATCGCAAATTCCATTAAAGCCTGTTCGCACGAATTGCATATCCCCTATCAACAAGCCTGAGACAAAGAACAAACCCGCATTATCGGGCATTCGCGATTGCCGAATGCCGCCACCGCCGATACCATTAGCCGACAAGAACAAGGAGTACCCCATGTCGACCTCTCCCACCACAACGCATTCAATGACCGAGCTGATCGGCAATACCCCGCTAATCCATCTTCGCGAGGTTTCCGAACTCACCGGCTGCACTATTTTGGGCAAGGCCGAATTCCTTAACCCTGGTGGCTCGGTAAAAGACCGCACCGCGCTGGGTATCATCCGCGATGCGGAGGCCCGCGGCGAACTCAAGCCCGGTGGCACCATCGTTGAAGGCACCGCTGGCAACACCGGTATTGGCCTGAGCCTGATAGCCAATGCCTTGGGTTACCGCTGTGTGGTGGTCATGCCACACAGCCAGAGCCGCGAAAAAATTGAACTGCTCGACCTCTACGGCGCCGACCTCCGGCTGGTGCAGCCCACCAGCTACGACGACCCCAACCACTATATTCACACCGCCCAGCGGTTGACAGAAAGACTGGCGGAAACCGAAGAGCACGGCGCATTCTGGGCCAGGCAATTCGACAACACCGCCAATACCCGGATTCATGAAACCACCACTGGTGAAGAAATCTGGCAACAAACCGACGGCAACATCGATGGTTTCATCTGCGCCGTGGGCACCGGCGGCACACTGGCCGGCGTCAGCCGCGCCCTGAAGCAACACAAACCGGACATCACCATCGGAATTGCCGACCCCCAGGGCAGCGCCCTGTATAACTACTACACCAATGGTGAACTCAAAGGTGAGGGCCGATCACTGGCGGAAGGTATCGGGATCAGCCTGATCACCGAGAATCTCCGCCTCGCCCAGATCGACAAGGCCTACCAGATCAGTGACGCCGAGGCGCTGCCCTATATTTTCAACCTGCTTCGTCATGAGGGCCTATGTCTCGGTGGTTCCAGCGCGGTGAACATCGCCGGCGCGGTCAGGCTCGCCAGAGAACTCGGCCCTGGCCACACCATCGTCACTATGCTCTGCGACTACGGCGACCGCTATAAAAGCCGCCTGTACAACCCGGTTTTCCTGAAAAACATGGGACTGCCGGCGCCGGACTGGAAACGCAATTAACCGTTATTGGGCTCAGCAATATATTGAGGGATCAAATATGAGTATTGGCACCATCATTTTTCTCGCAGTCGTGGTTTTTCTCTGTCTGTACGTGGTAATGATGTACAACGGCCTCGTCAACCTGAAACACGCCGTGGCCAAGCACCTCGCCAATATCGACGTGCTATTGAAACAGCGCCACGATGAGCTGCCAAAACTGGTTGAAACCTGTAAGCAATATATGCAGTACGAGCAGGAAACCCTGGAAAAAGTCATCAGCGCCCGACAACGCGTTGCCAGCGCCCAGGCCAGCCACGATATGTCTGCACTGGGCGAAGCGGAAACCGGACTGCGCGCCAGCCTCGGCAACCTGTTCGCACTGGCGGAAAACTACCCCGAGCTCAAGGCCGATAACAGCTTTCAGCAATTGCAGGCGCGTATCTCCTCCCTGGAAAACGCCATTGCCGACCGCCGCGAGGTCTACAACGAATCGGTCAACAACAACAACGTGCGGATCGAGCAGTTTCCCGACGTGCTGATCGCGCGAATGTTCAACTTCAAGGCCTTTGAATTGCTGCAATTCAGCAAAGAAGAGATCAGCGACGTCAATATCCAGTCTCTGTTCAAGTGATAGAAGAACGCGCCTTCCATCTTGCAATCGCAGGCGTTGTGTCTGTTGTCTGCGCCTGGATGAGTCTCAGCCAGCTCCGCAAGGCGCGTATCATTGAAGACACCCCCACCTCCAAAATTCGCTCGGCTCATCAGGGCTATGTCGAATTAACCGGCTTTGCCGCACTACCGGAGGACGATGCCCCTCTGTTGAGTCAACTCGGCAAACAAGCCTGCCTGTGGTTCCGCTACAAGATCGAGCGCTACGAGCGCCGCGGTAAAAATAGTAGCTGGCGCACCCTGGAAAATCGCAGCAGCGAGCGCCCCTTCCTGATCAAAGATGGTACGGGGAATTGCTTTATCTACCCAGAGCGCGCTGAAGTCAGCACCTTTCGCAAAACCTGCTGGCACGGCAGCGAACGCTACCCCACCAGCATGACGGACAGCCATAGCCTGTTCGGCCGCCGCTACCGCTATACCGAAGAGATACTGTGCTCCGATGACCTGCTCTATGCCATTGGCCTGTTCCAGACCCGGCATCCCCCCAGCGACCAACAGCGCAGTAACAAGCGGATGAGCGAAATTCTCAACGACTGGAAGCAGGACTACGACCGCCTGGTAGAGCGCTTTGACCGCAATGGCGACGGCGAAATAGACCTGGAAGAATGGGATCTCGCCCGCCAGGAGGCACTGCGCGCCGCAGAACGCGAAACCCAGAAAGCCGGCCCAACGGAACCGGTCAACACGCTGAGCTATTCGCCTAGCCGGCAACAACCGTATATCATCGCCACTTCAGAGCCCGAGTCTCTCAGTAAGCGTTTTCGCTACTACTCCGCAGGCTTACTGGCTGTCAGCGCTATCGCGGCGGCGGCCTTTGTCTGGCTGATGATAAACCCGAGCCACTAACACACCGAAACCAGATCAGGAACACTCCATGAAGCCGCGCCGCAACACCCGAGAGCGCATTATCGATATTGCCGAAGACCTGTTTGCCCAAAAGGGCTTTGCCGCCACCTCCATCAGCGAAATTGCCGTCCGTGTAGGTATCAGCAGCCCAGGTATCTACAAGCATTTCAGTAATAAACTGGCCATTTACGAAGAGGTTTGCCAACGCCTGTTCGCACCGCTGGCCGACGCGACAGCAGAACTGAACCCGGCCGGTAACGCCGCCGAATTCCGCCAACAAATTCAACTGGTGCTCACCGAGCTGGCCTCACACCCCAATATTGCCCGCTTGGTGCAGCATGCCACCCTGGCCCAGGACGAAACCCTGACCCTGCTGACCGAGCGCTGGTATCAACGCTTTTTCAGCTTTATGAGCGACGGTGCGATCAACCCCCAGAATCAGGTCATCAACATCCCCGCCGCCATGGCCTTTCACTGCATGATCCTGGGCTATGTCACCCTCGCCCCGCTGCACAAGGGCATTTTCGGGACAGACCCACTCAAGGCCGACCAGCTCGACGCCCAACTCAGCCTGCAACAGGACATGATCATGGGCCTCACCGAGCTCACCCGAAAACAGCGCAGCGAAAAGGAATAACGCCGCTCAATGCAGGCGGAGCAATTGTGCCGCCTGTTGCAAGCGGGCGTGATAGCGCCCCTCAAGTGCCGACATTTCCTCCCGGAAACGATCTCGCTCTTCCCTTGTCAGGGCCTTCCACTCGCCGTGACTGGGAATATGTGCCAGTTCAGCCGCTAACTCGACAAACGCCGCAGCCTGCTCGCGACAGGCTACTGAGACATCTCGGTGTTCCTGTAGCGCCGCAATACGCAGCGCCACCTCACAGGCCTCGACCTGGCCATCCAAGTAACTGGCGGCCAATATACGAATGCTGTGCAGCGCCGCCAGGCCATGTTCCTGGACTTCCTGCTGTTGCACCGCCGTGTCGATCTTCCTCGCCCGGGTTTGCCTGCGCAGCAACCACAACATACGGCCCGCAATAATGGCCAAAACCAGAATAACCAAACCACCTGCGACCAGCCAAGGTAGGTATTGCGCCGGTATCTCCACCCATTTCCCCTCAATATATGTGCAAAACTGTGTGCTGCATTATAATAGCGGCCCGAAAAATTCCGGAGTACCGACGTGCCGACACCCGCCGCCATTCGATGGAGCGAAGATCACCTTCAGCTCCTCGATCAACGCCTGCTTCCTCAGCGCTGTGACTATCTGCCCTTTCACCAGGCGGAAGACGTTGCGGACGCAATCCGCGATATGGTGGTACGCGGCGCCCCCGCCATCGGCATCACCGCAGCCTACGGCATGGCCCTGGCCGCCCGGGCCTGCCCAGACAATGACCCGAACTGGCGGCAGCGCCTGGCTGACGCCCGCCAACGGCTGGCCAACTCCCGTCCCACCGCCGTCAACCTGTTCTGGGCGCTGAAGCGCTGCGACGACCTGATTAGCGGCAGCGACAATGTGCCTACGCTGGCTACAGCACTACTCGATCTCGCCAAGCACATACACAGTGAAGACATTGCAATTAACGAACGCATCGGCGACCACGGCGCTACCCTACTGCCCGAAGCCAGCCTCGTCTACACCCATTGCAACGCCGGCGCACTTGCTACCGGGGGCTACGGCACGGCGCTTGGCGTGATCCGCAGCGCCTATCGCGACGGCAAATTGCAGGGAGTGATTGCCGGAGAAACCCGCCCCTGGCTGCAGGGCGCACGACTGACCAGCTGGGAACTGATGCAGGACGGCATCCCAGTCACCCTCGCCATCGAGGGTGCCGCCGCCCAACTGATGCGGGAACATCGCCCCAGCTGGGTGATTGTCGGCGCCGACCGCGTCGCCGCCAACGGCGACGTCGCCAATAAGATCGGCACCTACAACCTGGCCATTATTGCCCGCCATCACGGGGTTAAGGTTATGGTTGCCGCACCGACTAGCACTTTCGATCTCAATTTGGACGGCCGCGATATTCCCATTGAACAACGTCCAGCGACGGAAATTACCCACAGCGGCGGCGCCGCAGTGGCCCCGGAGGGCTGCCAAACCAGCAACCCCGCCTTTGACGTCACACCCGCGGAGCTTATCGACGCCATCGTCACCGAAAACGGCGTCATCCTCTCTCCGAACAGGGAAAACATTCGTGCGCATTTCAACCAGAGTGAGTGCTAACCGTGAAACAGACCAAGCAGTTTTTTGACCTGGCCATCGCCCTGGCGGCGGCGGGGGACGAGTTACACCGCCGGGGCTGGGTTCCCGCGACCAGCGGCAATTTCTCCCACCGCCTGGACGAAGAAAGCGCAATTGTCACCGCGTCAGGCCGCCACAAGGGCAAGCTCGCCCCCACGGATTTTCTTGCCGTTGACCTGCTCGGGCAGCCTCTGAGCGATGGCCGCCCATCGGCGGAAACCCTATTGCATACCCAGCTCTACCAACGCTTCCCGGAAATCTCGGCGGTATTGCACTGCCATTCGCCAGCGGCGACAGTGATTTCCCGGCAAACCCGCGCAGATCATCTTGCACTGAGCGGTTACGAATTGCTCAAGGCCTTCAACCATGTTGATACCCACGACACGACGGTCGCGATTCCCGTGTTCGATAACACCCAGGATATTGCGGCACTGGCAGCCGAGGTAGACGCCTACCTGGCGTCACATCCCACTACCCCTGCCTACCTGATTCGCGGTCACGGCGTGTACTGCTGGGCTGAAGATCTGGACAGCTGTATGCGCAATATCGAAGCCCTGGACTTTCTGCTGCAGTGCGAAATGCAGGAATGGGCACTGCAAAATAAAGGAGGAATGCGCTAATGACCACACTCAAGGTATTTGCTGAACATAACAGCACCGAGGCATTGTTTAACAGCAATGTCGCCGCCGACATCCGCGCGGAACTCGCCACTGCCGGTGTGCGCTTTGAGCAGTGGCCGTTGCAGGAGGCAATCCGCGCCGGCGACAGCCAGGACGCCATTCTCGATGCCTACCAAGCCGAAGTCGCTCGCCTCTGCAACGAAGAAGGCTACCAGACCGTCGACGTTATCAGCCTGCGCAGCGACAACCCCGCCAAGGCGGAGCTGCGCGAAAAGTTTCTCTCGGAACACACCCACAGCGAAGACGAAGTGCGCTTCTTTGTCGACGGTCAGGGGCTGTTCGCCCTGCACATTGGTGAGCGCGTTTACGAAGTTTGCTGCGAACGCGGCGACCTGCTCAGCGTACCCGCTAACACCCGTCACTGGTTTGACCTCGGCCCCAACCCTGAATTGGCGGCAATTCGCTTCTTTAACAACCCCGACGGCTGGGTTGCCCACTACAGCGGCAGCGATATTGCCGAGCATTTTTCGCGACTGGAGAACTGAGCGTGATCAAGGCTATTGTCACGGATATTGAAGGCACAACAAGCGACATCGACTTTGTTCACAAAGTCCTGTTTCCCTACGCCGCAGAACACCTGCCAGCCTATGTGGAAACCGCCCAAAATACCCCCGCAGTCGCCACCATCCTCGACGAGGTCGCACAGCTAAGCGGCGCCTCCCGCGACGACGTCAAAACACTGATCAGTGTACTGCTGCAATGGATTGCAGAGGACCGCAAGGTTACGCCACTCAAGGCACTACAAGGGCTAATTTGGGAAAATGGCTACAAAGCTGGCGATTTTCAGGCGCATATCTACGATGATACCCGGGATTGCCTCCGCCAGTGGCATAGCAAGGGCTTGCCACTGTACATCTATTCATCCGGATCGATTTACGCGCAAAAGCTGTTCTTTGGCCATAGCACCGCGGGAAATCTCTTGCCCCTGTTTAGCGGTCACTTTGATACCACCACCGGCCCCAAACGTGAGGCCAGTTCGTACCGAACCATAATCGAAGCACTAGCGCTTCCCGCAGAAGCCCTTCTCTTCCTGTCTGACGTCGTTGAAGAGCTGGACGCCGCCACAGAGGCGGGCATGCAAACGGTGTGGGTACAGCGCGACGACAAGGCCACTCTGCAACACAAAGCTCCGCATATCAGCGTGCGAAGCTTTGCGGAGATCAGCCTCTAACGGTTCAATACATCGTCGCGAACGCTCTCGGCGATCTTGGCGACTTCGCCGATATCGGCATCACTAACACCCAACTCCTGCAGCGTTGAGGCCAGATCCTCTACCACCGCATCAAAATGGCTATCATCCAACCCAAGGTGCGCGTGACTGACACGCATGTCACGCCCTGAGTAATTATTCGGGCCACCGAAGGCCACCGTTAGAAAGGCCTTTTGCTTGCGCGCCTGGGCCACCATATCAAGACCTTCGAAGAAATGATTGATCCGCTCATCAGCCAGGACTTTGTCGTAAAAGATATCAACCGCTTTATCTACGGCAGCTTCGCCACCGATTCGCTCGAACAATGTACTCATTATTTTTCACCTCTTTAACATGCATTTCATATGCATTTTATAACTGTGTACAATACGTCGTCCTTTACTACATGTCCATAGCGGAAACATGCAATTAACAAAACAAACAGACTATGCGCTCCGCAGCCTTATCTACCTCGCCGGCAGTCCCCGGGGGGATTATGTCAACATCAAAGACATCTGCGACTTTTACGACCTCTCACCAAACCATATCTCCAAGCTGGTAGTGAAACTGGTTCGCCTCGGCTACGTTGAAAGTATCCGGGGTAAAGGCGGCGGAATTCGCCTGAGGATGGACCCCGCCGAGATTGAGCTGGTTAACGTGGTGAAAGAATTTGAAACCACCCTGCAGGTAGTCAACTGCACCGAACCCCGCTGTGCGGTCTATTCTCCCTGCAAATTGCGCGGGCTGCTCAGCAAGGCAACACTGGCGTTCATTAATACCCTTAATGGCTATACGCTTGCTGATATTGTGAACGACGAACTGAACCCTATTCAGATCGTGCGAATGGAAACCGGCGCAAAGTAGGTCGACGACCAACTCCACGCGTAAGCTCCGGTCCACGCGTTAACGCGCGTGGACTCCAGGAACGTTTTCACACAAAATCACCTGACCCATTCAATTTGCGAAAGGTGAAACAATGCCCGGTAACAACGCGAATAAAATTCAGGATATCGGCAACCGCCTGGTGAATGCATTTCACTACATCGCGCTATTTGTCATTGGCGGCACTATCATCTGGTCGGCCACCTACGAGTATCTGCACATGATGGATAAGGGCTACGCCGCCCTGAAAGACATTCTGCTGCTGTTTATTTACCTCGAACTCGGTGCCATGATCGGCGTCTACTTCAAGACCAATAAACTGCCGGTACAGTTTTTAATATTTGTCGCCATAACTGCACTGTCTCGCCATCTGGTAATCGACGTTCAACACGTTTCAAACGAGTTTCATCTACTTCTGCTGCTCAGTATATCCGCCGCGATTGTGATGCTCAGCATCGCCCTTTTTATTCTCAGCTATACAGGCTTTCGCTTTGGCCAAGCCGACGACGCCACCCCACTTAAATCACCGCGGCAGAGAGCGCCCGAAACGCCACCCTCAACAGAAAAGTGACAGCGCAGGCCCGCCAGCAGCAGATACAATATTGAAAAAAACCTGCCTTAGGAAAACACTACGGACAGCTGCAACCATAGCGGTACAACGCAAATCGCTTTCACACCCATCTACAGCCTTAGATGAGCAGGCTTAGCGTTTTGCCGATGTCTTCCGCTTACGGAAATGCAGCGGTGTTTCACCCGTCCAGCAAATAAAGGCGCGGTTAAAAGCACTTTGCGCGGAAAACCCTAATAACAGCGCGATTTCCGGCAACTGTAAGCGCAGATCAACCAGGTAATCCTCGGCCAGGCAACGGCGCGTTTGATCGTGCAGCCCCCTAAACGACAAACCCTGCTCGGCAAGCCGGCGCCGCAGGGTTCGGCTCGACACGCACATCTGCTCGGCAACCCCTTCCAGACTGTCACGCCCGCTGCGACACAGCCGGGCGATATGGCTCCGCACCTGCTGCTCCAGCTCGCTGCTATCATCAAGCTCACCCAGCTGCACCTCTAGCTGTGCTTCAAGCAAGGCCAACAGGCCAGCATCTGGCTGACGCAGGGGTAAATCCAGCACCGCCAGGGGGAAAACTACCCGCGTTTCGCCCTGGGCAAACAGCACCGGCGCTTTGAAATAGGCCTCAAAAGGCCCGCTATCAGCGGGAACCCCATTCACAAACCAAACCGTCTGCGGCGTCAATTCCACTCCGGTAATATCCCTGGCAAAGCGGATCAGCGCAGCGATGGCAAATTCATCCACCAACGGGCCCGGACGACCCCGTTCCACCCCCCAGCTCAATACCAGAGCGCCGTTCTCTTCCACGCTGCGCAAAGGGTTTACGTCGTATATCAGCCTATGATATTGCTCCAGCCGTTGCAGGGCTGCGCCCAGGTCCGGGCATGCCAACAAGACATAGCCAAGAGCGCCAAACAACGCCGGGCCGACCCGCTGCCCTAAATGCAACCCCAGCAACGGGTCATTAAGGGCCGTAGCGGCGCGCTCCAGCATCAACTTCCAACGCGCAACGGGATACCGCGCCAGGGTCGTCTGGCCCGAGGACTCATCGATATACTCAGCCCCCAGCACAGCAGAAGCCTCAAGCCTCTGCTGATCCAGATAATCCAGCAGGAGGCCGACATAGCTTGCGGGGACAACGCCTTGCAGTTCAGATTTCATCATTGGCCACAAATGTAAAAATTTTGACCTTCAGCGTCAATCAAAATGGTCGCAGCTCTGGCACACTAGAAGAAAAAATAGGGGAACAATTACCATGCTAACAACCGCAATGGACTGGCTGCAGTCCTACCTGAGCAGCCCTGATGTCGACTGGAAACAAGTTATCCTCACCGGCATGGCTCCGATATTTCTGATTGCCTTCGCCATTGAGTGGCAGGTCATGCGCGGTCGCGGCCAGCGCCAGCAATTTGTCGCCAAGGACATTATTGCCAACCTCGGCCTCGGCGCCAGTTACCAGGTTTTTGAAATCCTCGCCCACACCCTGATCACCGCCGGTGCAGCAGCGTGGATCTACCAGCACCGCCTGTTGGATATGCCGATTAACGGCTGGACTATCCTGCCGCTGTTTGTGGTACTGGAGTTTTGCTACTACTGGTTTCACCGCTGCAGCCACCGGGTACGCTGGTTCTGGACTGCCCATGTGGTTCACCACAGCAGCGAACACATGAATATGACCACCGCCATGCGCCAGAGCCTGCTGTACTCCATTACCGGCTGGTGGCTGTTCTTTATGCCTATGGTGTGGCTGGGGGTACCGCCTGCGGTAGTATTTTTCCTCTACGCCTGTAACCTGACTTACCAATATTTCATTCACACCGAGGCAATTGGCAAATTGCCGCCACTGATCGAATTTATTTTCGACACACCCTCAGCACACCGCGCCCACCACGGCCGCAACCCCCAGTACATCGACAAAAACTACGGCGGCGTACTGATCATTTTTGATCGCCTGTTTGGCACCTACGAGGAAGAAATTGAAACAGTGGACTACGGCATCGCCTACCGCCAACCCACCAGCTTCAATATCCTTACCCTCAATTTCCAGGAATTCACCGCGATGTGGCGCGATGTGCTGCGTCCCGGCCCCATCGGACAACGCCTTAAACATCTGTGGGCGCCGCCGGAATGGCAGCGCGAAGACGGCGCAGCCGAGAAGCTCAGTACCTCTTCGCTCAAAACCTGAAGCGTCCTCCCACCTCTTTCCTTGCGCGCTGTCCGCACCGAGCGGGCAGCGTTAAGAAAACACCGCCTGTCGCTCAAATTCCCCCCAACAACAAATCACGACCAAGTTGACGTTAACGTCAACGTAATATACAGTACTGTTCGAATTAACGAATCGGGCTGCAATACGTGAGCAATACAGAAGCCAAAAAACGGTCTTACACGATCTCCGATCTGGCGGCGGAATTTGATATCACCACCCGCACCATCCGTTTTTACGAAGAGAAAGGCTTGCTCACGCCCAATCGCAACGGTCAAAGCCGGGTCTACACCCCCGCCGACCGCACCAAGCTGCGCCTGATACTGAGGGGTAAGCGCCTGGGGCTGTCGCTGGAGGAAAGCCGCGACATCATCGATATGTACGCCCCCGACCGTGACAACAGCGACCAGCTGCAAACCCTGATTGATAAGATCCGCGAAAAACGTCTGCAACTGCAACACCAGCTCTTTGATATTGAAACCATGATTCAGGATCTGGATGAAGCTGAAGGCAGGCTGGTTGAGGCGCTGGCCAGGCACGAAGACGCTGACAACGCGACCGACAAGAACAAAACACACTAAGACTTTTAACCCGTAACACGTTCCGAATCCCAAGGAGCCTATTCCCATGACTACCGCTTACCCCAGCCTGAATTTTGACCTCGGTGAAGATATCGACATGCTGCGCGATACCGTGCACCGTTTCTCCCAGGACGAGATTGCGCCGCGCGCCGCCGATATCGACAAAGACAACCAATTTCCCATGGATCTGTGGCGCAAGTTTGGCGACCTCGGTCTGCTGGGTATGACCGTCAGCGAAGAGTACGGCGGCAGCGGCATGGGCTATCTCGCCCACGTAGTGGCCATGGAAGAGATCAGCCGGGCGTCAGGCGCGGTGGGCCTGTCCTACGGCGCGCACAGTAACCTCTGTGTTAACCAGATTTTCAAAAACGGCAACGACGCCCAACGCGAGAAATACCTGCCCAAGCTGTGTAGCGGCGAACACATCGGCGCACTGGCTATGTCCGAGCCCAATGCCGGTTCCGATGTTGTGAGCATGAAGCTGCGCGCCGACAAAAAGGGCGACCGCTACATTCTTAACGGCGCGAAAATGTGGATCACCAACGGCCCCGACGCCAATACCTATGTGATCTACGCCAAAACTGATGTCAACGGCGGTTCCAAGGGCATGAGTGCGTTTATTGTGGAGCGCGATTTCCCCGGCTTTAGCCGCTCACCCAAGCTCGACAAGCTCGGCATGCGCGGCTCCAACACCTGCGAACTGGTGTTTGAAGATTGTGAAGTCCCCGAGGAAAACCTGATCGGCAAAGAAGGCGACGGCGCCAAGATTCTGATGAGCGGCCTCGACTACGAGCGCACCGTACTCTCCGGTGGCCCCACCGGCATCATGCTCGGCTGTATGGACATTGTGGTGCCCTATATTCACGAGCGCACCCAGTTCGGCCAGAGCATCGGCGAATTCCAATTAATGCAGGGCAAGATCGCCGATATGTACTGCGACCTCAACGCCTCCCGCGCCTACCTGTACACCGTTGCCAAAGGCTGCGACCGCGGAGAAGAAACCCGCAAAGACGCCGCTGCCGTCATCCTCTACACCGCTGAAAAGGCGACCCAAATGGCACTGCAGGCCATTCAGGTACTGGGCGGCAATGGCTACATCAACGACTACCCCACAGGTCGTCTACTCCGCGACGCCAAACTCTACGAAATTGGCGCGGGCACCTCGGAAATCCGCCGCATGCTCATCGGCCGCGAACTGTTTGCAGAAACCCGCTAATTAATAACAAGTGACAGGAAACAGCAATGTCAGTCATCCACAGTAAGATCAATCTCCACAGCGAGGAGTTCAAAGCCAACGCTGAGGCCATGAAGGAACAGATTGCACCGCTACGCGATACCGCGGCAATCATTGCCGAGGGCGGCGGTGAAAAAGCCTGCCAGCGGCATTTGTCCCGGGGCAAAATGCTGCCCCGCCAGCGCATCGATGCGCTGCTCGATCCCGGCTCGCCGTTTCTGGAAATTTCCCAGCTCGCGGCCTGGCAAGTCTACAAGGAAACCATTCCTGCGGCGGGCGTGATCGCCGGCATCGGTCAGGTCTGCGGTATCGAATGCATGATTGTCGCCAACGACGCGACGGTTAAAGGCGGTTCCTACTACCCGCTCACAGTAAAAAAACACCTGCGCGCCCAGGCCATCGCCGAGCAGAACAATCTGCCCTGTATTTATCTAGTCGACTCCGGCGGCGCCAACTTGCCGCAACAGGATGAGGTTTTCCCCGACCGCGAACATTTCGGCCGCATTTTCTTCAACCAGGCCAATATGTCCGCCAAGGGCATTCCCCAGATTGCCGTGGTAATGGGCTCCTGTACCGCTGGCGGTGCCTATGTACCGGCCATGGCCGACGAAACCATTATCGTCCGCGAGCAGGGCACCATCTTTCTGGCTGGCCCCCCGTTGGTGAAAGCCGCAACCGGCGAAGTGGTCAGTGCCGAAGAACTGGGCGGCGCCGATGTGCACTGCCGTCAATCCGGCGTTGCCGACCACTATGCGCAAAACGACGAGCACGCTCTGCAACTGGCACGCCAGGCGGTTTCCAAACTCAACCGCCGCAAGCCACAGCAACTGGATGTGTGCGCTTCCGTTGAGCCCCGCTACGCGCCGGAAGAAGTCTACGGCATCGTTCCCGCCGACACTCGCAAGCCCTACGATGTCAGAGACATCATCGCGCGTATTGTCGACGACTCCGATTTCGACGAATTCAAGGCCCTGTTCGGCACCACCCTGGTTTGCGGTTTTGCCCGCCTGTACGGCTACCCGGTCGGTATCGTTGCCAATAACGGCATCCTGTTCAGTGAGTCAGCGCAAAAAGGCGCCCACTTTATTGAGCTCTGCGCTCAGCGCAAAATTCCGCTGATTTTCCTGCAGAACATTACCGGCTTTATGGTCGGCAAACAGTACGAAGCCGGCGGCATCGCCCGTCACGGCGCCAAGATGGTGATGGCCGTTGCCTGTGCCAAGGTACCCAAATTCACCGTGGTAATTGGCGGCTCCTATGGCGCCGGCAACTACGGCATGTGTGGCCGCGCCTACGACCCCCGTTTTATGTATATGTGGCCCAACGCCCGCATCGCGGTAATGGGTGGCGAACAGGCCGCCGGCGTATTGGCCACGATCAAACGCGAACAGTACGAACGCAATAACGAAACCTGGTCAGCCGAAGAGGAACAGGCCTTCAAACAACCGACTCTGGATATGTTTGAGCGCCAAAGCCACCCCTTTTATGCCTCTGCCCGTCTGTGGGACGACGGCGTGATCGACCCCGCCGACACCCGCCGCGTACTGGGTCTCAGCCTTTCCGCCAGCCTCAATGCCGAGATCCCGGACAGCCAGTTCGGCGTGTTCCGCATGTAAGCCCGCTGCCGAGAATATTTAGAGGACATAACATGTTTAACAGCGTATTGATTGCTAACCGCGGCGAAATCGCCTGCCGCGTGATTCGTTCGGCGAAGCGTCTCGGTTTGCGCAGCATTGCGGTCTACAGTGATGCCGATCGCGACGCCCTGCACGTCGCCATGGCCGACGAAGCCGTTTATATCGGTGGCGCCGCAGCAGCGGACTCCTACCTGGATATCGACAAAGTACTGGCAGCGGCCAAACAAACCGGCGCCGAGGCCATTCACCCCGGCTACGGTTTTTTATCTGAAAACGCCGAATTCTGCCGCCGCTGCGAGCAAGAGAATATCGTTTTTATCGACCCCCCGGTGGGCGCCATCGAGGCGATGGGTTCCAAGTCCGCCGCCAAGCACATTATGAGCAAGGCCGGCGTGCCACTGTTGCCCGGCTATCACGGTGAAGATCAGGACGAAGCCCTGCTGCGCAATGCCGCCAAGGACATCGGCTACCCGGTACTGCTGAAGGCCAGCGCCGGCGGCGGTGGCAAGGGTATGCGTATTGTCTGGTCCGACGACGAATTCAGCGATGCCCTCAAGGCCGCCCAGCGCGAAGCCCTGAAAGGCTTTGGCGACGATAAAATGCTGGTCGAGAAGTACCTGACCGGCCCCCGCCACGTTGAGGTTCAGGTGTTTTGCGACAGTCACGGCAACGGGGTCCACCTGTTCGAGCGCGATTGCTCTCTGCAGCGTCGCCACCAGAAAGTGATCGAAGAGGCCCCCGCCCCCGGTATGACCGAAGCCCTGCGGGAAGCCATGGGCAGCGCGGCGGTACAAGCCGCCAAGGCGATTAACTACTGCGGCGCCGGTACCGTTGAATTTCTGCTGGCCGATTCCGGCGAGTTCTACTTCATGGAAATGAACACCCGCCTGCAGGTAGAACACCCGGTCACCGAAATGATCACTGGTCAGGATCTGGTTGAGTGGCAACTGCGCGTCGCGGCCGGACTGCCCCTGCCCCACGCCCAGCACGAACTGAAAATCACCGGTCACGCCTTTGAGGCGCGGATTTACGCCGAAGACCCCGAAAACCAGTTTCTGCCGCAAACCGGTGTACTCAACTATCTGAGCACCCCCGCTACCGGCGAAAACGTGCGTATCGACTCCGGCGTTATTCAGGGCGATACCATCAGTGTTTACTACGACCCGATGATAGCCAAGCTGATCGTCTGGGACACCGACCGCCGCAGCGCCCTGCGCCGAATGAATCAGGCGCTGGGCCAGTATCTGATCAGCGGCGTCACCACCAACCGCCGTTTTCTGCAAAAACTGATCACCCACGAAGCCTTTGCCAACGAGGATTTCGA
This sequence comes from Spongiibacteraceae bacterium, assembly GCA_041546665.1. GTDB lineage: Bacteria > Pseudomonadota > Gammaproteobacteria > Pseudomonadales > Spongiibacteraceae > Spongiibacter. The sequence goes on from JBFEVY010000016.1 coordinate 19,215, forward strand.
CACCGGCTTTATCGACAAGCACCTGGAGTCTCTGCAAAGCAGCAGCGCGGTGGAACGCAATGAACATATCGCCTTTGCCAGCCTGATTCTGCTGCAGGAGCAGGCCGCGCAAAGCAACGTGGACAACCACAGTGACTCGCCCTGGCGCGCCGCCAACAACTGGCGGATGAACCTGCCCGCCGTGCAGCGCCTGCAGCTTGAGTGCCACGGTGAAGCGGTCACTGTTAGCTGCTGCCAACACGCCGAAGCCAACACCTATACTCTGGAGTTTGACGAACAAAGCCTGTTCCTGAAGGGCCACTGCGAAGACGGCATCCTTTACGCCGAACTGAACAACGTCAAATATCGCCTGCGTTACTACAAAGGCAGCAACGACTACACACTGTTCACCGACAGCGCAGACTGCCCATTCAAACTCCAGGTCAACGACTACGAGCACGACGGGGAAAGCGAGGGCGAACTCACTGCGCCCATGAACGGCACCATCGTCAGTCTGTTAGTAGAGCCCGGCAGCCGGGTAGAAAAAGGCACACCGCTACTCATCATGGAAGCCATGAAGATGGAGCACAGCATCACCGCCCCCGCCGACGGGGTTGTCAGCAGCTTTCACTTTCAGGCTGGCGATCTTGTCGAAGGCGGTGCCGAACTTCTGCATTTTGAGGGAGAAGAGTAATGAGCAACGATAAAACTGTATTAATTGCCAACGGCCAGGGATTCTGGGGCGACAGCCAACTGGGACCACTGCGCCTGGTTGAAGAGGGTCCGCTTGACTACCTGACTCTGGACTATCTCGCTGAAGTCACCATGAGCATTCTGCAGAAGCAGAAGCAGCGCAAGCCCGAAGCAGGCTACGCCACTGACTTTGTACAGATGCTGGGCAAGATTCTGCCAACCTGCAAAGAAAAAGGCATTAAAGTGATTGCCAATGCCGGCGGTGTAAACCCCAAAGCCTGCCAACAGGCGATTAAAGCCGTCATTAAAGATCTCGGCCTGACCGGCATTAAAGTCGGCATTGTGGAAGGCGACGATATACTCGACCAACTGCCCGAGCTGATCGCGGCGGGCGAAGGGTTTAAGAACCTGGACAACGGCGCGCCGGTACAAGACATCATCGACCGCATCTCCAGCGCCAATGTTTACATCGGCGCCAAGCCGATTGTCGAAGCACTGGAACAAGGTGCAGACATTGTGGTTACCGGCCGCGCTACCGACCCTTCGCTGGTGGTTGCGCCGCTGATCTATGAATTCGGCTGGTCGATGGACGACTTCGACAAGCTGGCTGCCGGCACCGTGATGGGCCACATCCTGGAGTGCGGCGCTCAGTGTACCGGCGGCAACTACGCCGACTGGCGCAAGGTGAAAGACTTTGCCCGCATCGGCTACCCGGTGGTGGAAGCCAAGGCAGACGGCACCTTTACCGTCACCAAACATCAGGGCACCGGCGGCCTGGTCAGCGTAGACACAGTCAGCTCACAGCTGCTGTACGAACTGGGCGACCCGAAAGGTTACCTGGGCCCCGACTGCACATCTGATTTCACCACCATCCAGCTGGAGCAGGACGGCGAAAACCGGGTGAAGGTATCGGGCATCAAGGGCTCAGCCCCAACCCCGACCTACAAGGTATCCATGTCCTACGCCAACGGCTACAAGATTCTAGGCCAACTGGTTGTCACCGGCCCCGACGCCGAAGAGAAAGCGCGTCTGTGCGCCGATATCGTGTTTGACCGCGTTGCGCTGTACGGCAAGGAAATCCCCAAGGAAAACCGCTTTGTGGAAATCTTCGGTACCAATGTCTGCTACAACGGCATCGTTGAACAGGATCAGCCACCGTCAGAGGTGATGCTGCGCATCGGCGCCAAGAGCGACGACAAAGACCTGCTGGATATTCTCGGCCGCGAAGTCACCCCCCTGGTCACCAGTGGCCCCATCGGCATCACCGGTTTTGCCGGCGGCCGCCCGCGCCCGACCGATATCGTTGGCTACTGGCCCGCACTGATCGACAAAACCCGCGTCACCACCACTGTCTCTGTCGAGGAGGTTTAAGATGAGCAAAGTAAAACTGATGGAAGTCGCCATTGCCCGCAGCGGAGACAAAGGTGACGGCAGCAACGTTGGCATCAAAGCGCGCAACCCTGAAATCTATGCCTTCTTGAAGGAAAACCTGACTGCTGCTGCGGTTAAGGAACACTTCAAGGGTATCTGTTTTGGCGACGTGACCCGCTACGAGCTGGACAACCTCAACGCCCTCAACTTCATCCTTGAAGACTCGCTGGGCGGCGGCGGCACCGAAACCCTGATTACCGATGCCCAGGGCAAGGTTCACGGCCTGGCACTGCTGCATATGGAAATGGATATTCCGGACGCACTGCTGGCCTAAACCGCTTGCAGAAAATTGTTAGCGGGCACGAGCGCAACAATGCACTCTGCCCGCTACCCCTCTTCCCCTCTGCCGGCCTAACGCTAGCCGATAACGCAATTCCGACCCTGAGCCTTCGCTTGATACAAACGCTGGTCAGCCACCTTGACTAGGGCATCAAAATCCTCGCCCTCATCGCCATAGATCGACACGCCGGCACTGAAAGTCAGTGGAATAGTTTCATCTTCTACCTGCAGTGGAGAAGCGACAAAACGTCTGCGCAGGGCATCCACCTGCTTAATGCAATCCTGC
>JBFEVY010000339.1:0-3705 GCA_041546665.1 Spongiibacteraceae bacterium
GCTGTGTCCAGCAGCGGTTCCTGCGAGTTGTGTAAATAAAAGGCTGAAAAATGCCGAGGTCGTCAGAACGTGGCGACCTCGGTGCTCAGATGGCAAAGACGCTGCTAGTCTTGAAACAGCTTGCGAATTTCGCGTCGGAGTAATTTACCCATTTCGTTATAGGGCATTTCGTCTAATACCACGATGCGCTCAGGCACCCGGGATGACCGCAGGCGGTCTTTGATCAGGCTGCGCAGTTCGTCGTCGCTAGGGCGTTCTGCGCCGGGCTTGAAGGTCACCGCAATACCGACCGCTTCGCCCCATTCCACGGAGGGAACGCCAACCGCAACGGCTTCGGCAATAGCGGGATGGGCTTCGAGCACATCCTCAATTTCACCCGGGGAAATATTTTCTCCGCCGCGGACAATCACATCATCGGCGCGACCGGCCAGGAATAGGAATCCTTCCTCGTCCAGATAACCGGCGTCGCGGGTGGGGAACCAGCCTTCGGCGTCTAGTGCTGAGCGCTCCCGGTACTCGCCGGAAACCTGCTCGCCGCGGACGTAGATCTCTCCGGCTTCGCCAGCGGAGAGGACATGTCCCTCCTCGTCGCGAATTTCCAGTTCCACGGTTGGCAGCGGGCGACCGACGGAGCCGAGTCTGGCCCGCACTTTTGGATCGTCTGAGTTAAAGGCGGTGCGGTGGTCTTCCGGTCCGAGCAGCGCGATGGTCGAGCTGGTCTCAGTCAAACCGTAGGCATTGGTAAAATTGGTTTCGGGAAACAGCTCCAGTGCTCGGGCAATCAGCTCTGGCGGCATGCGTCCACCGCCGTAGGCAATGGCCTGTACTGAGGACATGTCGGCTTCAACGCCTTCGTCCAGGCGGGCGATAATCCGCTGCAGCATCGTGGGAACAAGAAATGCGTTACTGACACGCTCGGTCGATACCAGTTTCAGCCACTCGTCCGGCTCAAAGGCAGGCAACATTACGATACGACGCATGGCGTAGATCGAACTCATCAGCGCAGAGATGCCGGCGATATGATAGGGCGGTACGCACACCAGCTGGGCGTCGTCTTCCTCCGCCGACATAAACTCCACGGTGCCGAGAATATAGCCCAGCAGATTGGAGTGGCGCAGCAGTGCTGCCTTTGGTGCAGCAGTTGTTCCGCTGGTGAAAATCTGCGCGGCAATGCCTTCGCCTTCGCGCTCTTCCTCGCTGGCGGTTTCGCCGGCGATTTCAGCGGCGCTGACGAAGGCCTCGCGGCTAAAGCACTGGTGACTGCCGTTCGGGCTCAGCTTCTGAACGCGCTCGATATCGCCGATCATATAGGCGGGGGTGATCCGGTCTAGCAGAGCGCCCAGGTCAACATCAGCCAGGCGGTAGTTCAGGGGAACATAGGGCACGCCGGCCAGCGCTGCACCGAAAAGCGCGATGGGCGAAGCCTCGCTGCTTTCGTCCAGCAGACCGACATACTTGCAACCGCTGTTGACGATGTTTTCCGCCGCTCCCTTCGCCGCCTGATACAGGGCGCCGTACGACCAGCGTTTGCCTTCGCAGACCAGGCCGATCCGATCTGGATCGGCTTCGGCCGCCATTTGGATAAGTAACGCGATATTCATGGCAAACCTTTAGTCAGACGAGGGCAGGGGCTTGGCATCTTTGGTTTGCAGGATAACGCCGCCGATGGCCAGTGAGCCTTCGCCAGCTTTAACGCAAAGCAGTTCGACGGTACCGTCTGCATCCACATAACGTTTGCCGATTTTGGTACCTTCGGCGAAGTTGGTGTCAACGCTGCCTTTTTCCGCTGGCGCTTCGTCAACCATCGGTTGGCCGCCACATTCAACGACGAGGTCCTTGCCCTTAATCACCATGACTTCGGTGTTGCACACTGCACTTTTTAGTTTCGTTCCTGGTTTCATAGCTCTCTCGTTATTAGTCAGTGTTAGGCGATAGCGCCTTTTTCTTTGAGTTCTTCAATGCGTTCCCACTCAAGGCCCAATTCCATCAGCACAATTTCGGTGTGCTCAGAGGCCAGTGGCGCGCGGTCGGTTTTCACGGGTTCATGGTTGAACTGAACCGGGCCGCGAACCAGCTTGATCGGGTCGCCACCGTCCGCGGCTTCCACTTCAAACAGCATATCATTGGCCAGCGCCTGTTCGTCGGAGGCAATGTCGATAAGGCTCTGCACCGGTGCCCATTGGCCGGAATAGGTTTTGAGGTGTTCGCGCCAGTATTTGAAGTCTTTCTCGGCAAAGGCTTTGACGATAATGTCGCTGGCGGCTTCCCAGTTTTTCATCAGTGCTTCAACCGTGGAGAAACGCTCGTCTTCGGCCAGTTCGGGTTGGCCGATGTGCTGGAAGAAGTTCTTGATATGCGGCCCGGGGGTAAGGGTGCACATATTGATAGTGCCGCCGTCAGAAGTGTAGTAGTTGCCCATCAGCGGGTTGCCCGGGTTGGCACCGGACTGCGGCATACGGTTGCCCATAATCTGGCCGGATTCGATGCCCATGTCCACTGAGGTGCCCGCTGCCCACCAGGCGGTACTCATCAGCGAAACATCGACTTCGGTGGCTTCACCGGTGCGCTCACGGTGAAACAACGCGGCGGAAATACCGCCGGCGATGTTCATGCCGCCGATAGAGTCACCAAAGGCGGGAATGCCCTGTGACAATGGGCCGCCCAATTCCTTGGGGGTAAGGGCGTCGGCGATGCCGCCGCGGTTCCAGAACGCGGTGCCGTCGAAGCCGCCCACTTCGCGCTCAGGACCCTTGTCGCCAAAGGCGCTGCCGCGGGCGTAGATAATATTGGGGTTAACCGCGCGGATATGTTCGATGTCGAACTTCATTTTCTGACGTTGCTGCGGCAGATAGTTGGTCAGGAATACGTCGGCGGTTTTGGCCAGCTCGTAAATAACCTCCATACCTTCGGGGGTGGAAATATCCACACCGACACTGCGTTTGCCGCGGTTTGGGTGCTCGACAAACGGGCTGCGGTTGGGGTTGGTGTCAATACCGCCCAATTTTACAAAGCCGCGCTGGGTGTCGCCGCGCACTGGGTGTTCAATCTTGATAACGTCCGCTCCCCAGTCGGCGAGTATCGCACCGGCCGCGGGCACAAAGGTGAATTGTGCCACTTCGAGAACGCGTACCCCTTTCATCACCTGAGTCATGCTGGCTCCTGTTATTCTATTTTAAAGCTCGAATAATACTACTCAACAATGTTGTTGTATAGCCGTAGCGCTTAGGGTATAAGAAATAGGGTGTTCGTGGTACGCGGTATTGTTCAAATAATCGCCACATCGCAAATTAATAATAGATAGCTACTGGGAGTTTTGCATTATGAAAATTGATTCCTCAATTTCGGCCGTCGTTACGGGTGGGGCGTCGGGTTTGGGTTTGGCCACGGTACAGGCGCTGCGGGCTGCAGGCGTAAAGGTTGCCATTTTTGACCTGAACGAGGAAATTGGCGAGAAGATCGCGGCGGAAGAGGGGGCAGTATTCTGTAAGTGCGATGTACTGTCAGACGAGAGCGTAGACGCTGCTTTTGCCAAGGCCCGGGCTGCCAACGGTCAGGAGCGGGTGCTGGTGTGCTGTGCGGGTGGCGGAAATGCAATTCCGACTGCGCGCAGAGACAAGAAAACCGGGGAGATCAATATTTTCCCTACAGACAAATTTGAGTGGGTATTGAAGCTAAATACCGTGGGTACCTTCCGTTGTATCACCC
>JBFEVY010000020.1:0-20911 GCA_041546665.1 Spongiibacteraceae bacterium
CGTCAAACCGGGTTCATAAATAGGGATAATGCCTTTTTTCAAATTTTCTACGCGCTCGGCATTGACGTCCACACACATAACGTCGTGGCCAACACCCGCCAGCACAGCAGCCTGAACCAGGCCGACATAACCAATACCAAATACTGTAACTTTCATTAAAATTGCTCAAAAAATGTTCATGTTCGCGGAGTGTATCACAGCCCTATGACCCGCAATGCAGTGCAGGTTACCTCACTCCGGAGCTCGGCCATAACGGTCTTCAAAACGCACAATATCGTCTTCCCCCAAATAGGAGCCCGACTGCACCTCGATCAGCTCCAGGGGAATTTTCCCGGGGTTTTCAAGTGCGTGGACTTCGCCAACAGGAATATAGGTTGACTGGTTTTCAGTCAGCATTACCGTGCGATCACCGATGGTGACCTTGGCCGTTCCCGACACCACAATCCAGTGCTCGGCGCGGTGGTGATGCATCTGCACCGAGAGTTTGGCGCCCGGTTTGACCGAAATCCGCTTCACCTGGTAGCGCTGGCCGTTATCGATAGAATCGTACACACCCCAAGGGCGATGCACATGGCGATGCTGAACCGCCTCATCGCGGTTTTCCGCCTTCAAATGCTCGACAATTTTTTTGACTTCCTGAACCCGATTTTTATCCGCCACGAGCACTGCGTCGTTGGTCTCAACAACCACAATATTATCCAGCCCCACCGTCGCCACCAGGCGGCTCTCAGCGCGAACAAAAGAGTTTTGGGTTTGGCGCATCAACACATCGCCCTGAGCGACATTGCCCTCGGCATCGCTTTCGCCAACCTCCCAGAGCGAGGACCACGACCCCACGTCGCTCCACCCGGCAGACAGCGGCACCACCACAGCTTTGCTGGTTTTCTCCATGACGGCGTAATCCACCGACTCGTCGGGGCAGCCCTGAAACGCCTCCTGATCGACCCGCAAAAAGTCAACATCGCTGCTGCGGCCCGCATAGGCTTGTGCACAAGCCTCATAGATGTCAGGCCGGAATTGCTTTAGCTCCGCCAGGTAGACCTCGGCGGAAAACATAAACATCCCGCTGTTCCACAAATAGTCACCCTGATCCAGGTAGCGCTGGGCGGTTTCCTGATCGGGTTTTTCAACAAACTCCGCAACAGCAAAGGCCTCACCATCGGCCGGCCCTTTGCGGATATAACCGTAACCGGTATGGGGCGATTCCGGCACAATACCAAAGGTGACCAGCTTACCCTGGGCCGCAACAGTTTCCGCTACTCTCACTGCGGCATGAAACGCCTCCACATCCTGAATCAGATGATCCGCCGCCATAATGAGCATGATCTGGGAGGGCTCGCCCCGCTCAACCGCATCAAAGGCCGCCAAAGCGATCGCCGGCGCGGTATTGCGACCTACGGGCTCCAAAAAAATCGCGTCCAGCGTCAAGCCACTATCCTGGGCCTGTTGTGCAACAATAAAGCGGTGCTCTTCATTACAGATCACCGACAGCCCATCATCGCTCAACTCTGCTACCCGGTGCAGAGTCGACTGCAGCATTGTGCAGTCATCGCACAGCGACAAAAACTGTTTAGGAAACAAGCTCCTGCTGGCCGGCCACAAACGACTGCCTGAGCCACCGGCCAAAATAATCGATTTCACATCGACCTCCAAATCTAGTGAAAATAGGGTTCTGAGACCGCCGCTGACTCCTCACGATCCATTCGAGCAGCAAGCAGTGAAAATAAAGAAGGCTGAACCTTTTCGCGAAAACCGCAACGCACCCAATACCTCGCAGAGTCCAGAGCGCGGATAGCCAAATCCTACTGGCGATCATTGTATCTCACTTTGGCATCCGCCAATCACCCAATCGGGACGATACCCGGCGAGCACCCCAGCCCATAAAAATTGCACTCCCCTCGACAATTCGCTAACGTGCGCGCAAAATTTGCACCGCAATAAGCGAACTGTCGACCAGCCTCCCAGGAGTCAGCATGGCCCAATTTGTTTACACCATGAACCGCGTGAGCAAAATCGTGCCGCCCAAGCGCGAAATTCTTCACGATATCTCTTTGTCCTTCTTCCCCGGCGCCAAAATCGGGGTACTGGGACTCAACGGCGCAGGTAAGTCCACATTATTGCGGATCATGGCCGGGGTCGATACCGAATTTAACGGCGAAGCCCGCCCCCAGCCCGGCATCAAAATCGGCTACCTCCCTCAGGAACCCGAACTGGACCCCAATAAAGACGTACGCGGCAATGTCGAAGACGGCGTTGCCGAGGCGAAAAATGCCCTGGCGGAACTCGACCAGGTCTACGCCGCCTATGCCGAAGAAGACGCGGACTTTGACGCGCTTGCCAAGCGCCAGGCCGAGCTTGAGGACATCATCCACGCCACCGACGCCCACAACCTGGACAATAAACTGGAAGTGGCAGCCGATGCCTTGCGCCTCCCCCCGTGGGATGCCGACGTCACCAAACTGTCCGGAGGTGAACGCCGGCGCGTGGCCCTGTGCCGACTGTTGATGTCCAACCCCGACATGCTGCTGCTCGACGAACCGACCAACCACCTGGATGCCGAATCGGTAGGCTGGTTGGAGCGATTCCTCTGCGATTTCCCCGGCACCGTCGTCGCCATCACCCACGACCGCTACTTCCTCGACAATGCCGCCAACTGGATTCTCGAGCTGGACCGCGGTCGCGGCATTCCCTACGAGGGCAACTACTCTGACTGGCTGGAAGCCAAAGAGGCCCGTCTTGAGCAGGAGGCCAAATCCGAAGCTTCACGCCAAAAAGCCATGGCCTCGGAGCTGGAGTGGGTACGCAGCAACGCCAAAGGCCGACAGAGCAAGAGCAAGGCGCGTCTTGCCCGCTTTGAAGAAATGCAGTCCCAGGAATTCCAGAGCCGCAGCGAGACCAATGAAATCTATATTCCGCCGGGCCCGCGTCTGGGTGACAAGGTGATCGAGGTCAATCACATCAGCAAAAGCTACGGCGACCGCCTGCTGATCAGTGATCTCAGTTTCTCTATTCCCAAGGGCGCCATCGTCGGGATTGTCGGCGGTAACGGCGCAGGTAAATCGACCCTGTTCCGTATGCTTAGCGGTAAGGAACAGCCCGATGAGGGCAGCGTTGAGCTCGGCGAAACGGTGAAGCTGGTTTCCGTCGAACAGCTACGCGACGCCCTGGACGACAGCAAAACAGTCTGGGAAGCCGTCTCCGATGGCGCAGACATCCTGCGTATTGGCAGCTACGAAGTCCCCTCCCGGGCGTATATCGGCCGCTTTAACTTCAAGGGCAGCGACCAGCAAAAGCGGGTCGGCGAACTTTCCGGGGGTGAGCGGGGCCGCCTGCAATTGGCCTGCACCCTGAAAGAAGGTGGCAACGTACTGCTGCTGGACGAACCCTCAAACGACCTCGACGTAGAAACACTGCGGGCGCTGGAAGAAGCCCTGCTCGACTTCCCCGGTTGCGCCATGGTGATCTCTCACGACCGCTGGTTCCTAGACCGGATCGCCACCCATATTCTGGCCTACGAGGGCGACAGTGAAGTGGTGTTCTTCCAGGGCAACTACACCGAGTACCATGAGGACTTTGTGCAGCGCAAAGGTAAAAACGCCGGCCCGCACCGCATGAAGTACAAAAAACTGAAGTAAGCTCCCCCGCCGCCCTTAGTCCAAAAGGGCGGCTTTTCCCCTCTACGCTTTCGGCAACAAAGGCTCCATAATAAGCCAATGATCATCCTCATTGTCTACATTAGCGTTGCGCTGGGCTTTTCCTTTCTCTGCTCGGTATTGGAAGCCGTACTGCTCAGCATATCGCCGTCGTATATCGCGTCGGAGAACGAAAAGGGCCACCGCGGCGGCAAGCTGTGGCTCAAATTTAAAGCCGATATCGACCAACCCCTGGCAGCGATTTTAAGCCTCAACACCATCGCCCACACCGTGGGGGCCGCCGGCGCCGGTGCCCAGGCAACACGGATCTTTGGCGAAGCCTACTTTGGGGTGATTTCGGCAATTCTGACGCTGCTGATTCTGATTATTTCGGAAATCATCCCCAAGACCCTTGGCGCCGTGTACTGGCGGCAACTGGCTCCGGTTTGCGCGCGCACTCTGCAGTTCGTATTGATTGCCATGTACCCGCTGGCCAAAATGGCCCAAAGCCTGACGCGTCTGCTGTCAAAAAATGCGCCGCAGCAATCCATCAGCCGGGATGAATTTCAGGCGCTGGCGGAACTGGGCGCCCGCGAAGGCGTGTTCAGCGGTGAGGAGTCCGCCCAGGTGGCGAGCATGATGCGCTTTCGCAGCCTCGTCGCGCGGGATGTCATGACCCCAAGACCAGTGGTATTTGCGCTGGACGAAAACCTGTCCGTCGCCGACGCCCTGAAACGCGCCCCGGTACATCGTTTTTCGCGCATCCCGCTGTATTCAGAGCACCCCGACGAGATTCAGGGCTTTATTCGCAAAGATGCCATGCTGCAAACCGCAATCCACGCCCCGGATACGCCGCTGGCCAGCCTGCGCCGGGACCTCCCCGCGGTGATCGAAACCCGGCCCGTTGATTCACTGCTGCGCTGGATGGTGGAAGAGCGGGAGCAGATCGTTATGGTCATTAACGAATACGGCAGCGTACTCGGCATTGTTACAACAGAGGATCTGGTAGAGACACTTCTGGGAATGGAAATCGTCGACGAAACCGATCACAACGTCGACATGCAGGCACTGGCGCGCAGCCTGTGGCGGCGCCGGGCCCGTCGCCTGGGACTCATTGAGGAGCCGGAAAACCCCTAAGTCCGCTACTTCATTTTGCTCAACAGACTCACCGGTAAACGCTTCAACACACTGTTTAGCGGCCGCCAGGGCCAGGCGGGCACCATTGCCTCCAGCGGCTCACGCTCTATCGCCTTGACCAGTGCCCGACAACCTTCATCCAAACCCACCCGGAACGGCGCCCGCGGCATGTCCTCGTTGATCGCGGTCAAAATGAAGCCCGGCAACATACAGCTCACCACAATTGGCGTGTTCACCAGCTCAGCTGCCAAGCCTTCGGTCAGGTTGCGCAGTGCCGCCTTCGACGAGGCATAAGCCGCAAACGTGCCCGGCATACCCCGCACGGCACTCATGGAAGACATGGTCACCAAGTGGCCGTGATTCTGCGCGCGAAAAATTTCCAGCGCAGCCTCACACTGCGCCAGCGCGGCAATATAGTTGGTTTCTGCGGTGCGCAGATTGGCATCAAAACGCCCCGTCCCCACCGGTGCACCCGACCCGGTTCCGGCGTTAACAATCACCCGGTCCAGACCTCCGAGCACCTGCGCAAATTCATGAAAAACCGGAGAGACCTGATCGTAGTGACGCACATCCAGCGCTTTAATCACCACCGTAATCTCCGGGTGTAGGCGCTCAAGCTCAACCTTTAACTCCTCGAGACAGTCCAGCCGCCTGGCACACAGCGCCAGGTTGTGCCCCCGCGCCGCGAACAGACGCGCCATGCCTTTACCCAGGCCCGAGCTCGCACCCGTGATCAAAATGTTTTTGCGTTTCATTTGTTCCCCCAATGGCAACTATTCCACTACCATGCTTGTCCATGGCCGCCTAAGCAGCCATTCAAAATAAGTAAATTATAGGGGAAATGCTATGCCTGAAATCTCACCCATTCTCGTGCCGGTGCTGGTACTGGTCCTTTGGAGCCATGTCATTCTCGTCTGGATGGCGGCCACCCGGCTTCCCGCAATATCCAAAATGGGCCTCGGCCCCGATGCGGGACAGCGAACCTCAGAGCTCGGTGCGCAATTGGAAAAGCACGTGCAGTGGAAAGCGGACAACTACAACCATCTTATGGAACACCCCACCGTGTTTTACGCCACGGCATTAACCCTGGCCCTGGCCGGACTCGGCGGCGGCCTCAGCCTGAACCTGGCCTGGTTTTATGTCGGCTGCCGTATTGTCCACAGCCTGGTGCACTGCACCACCAATAATGTGATGGTGCGCTTCACCATCTTTCTCCTCAGCACCCTGGCGGTGATTGCCATGGCCGCCAATGGCCTGATGGCCATACTGTAAGCCTCTGGCGACCCAAGAGCCTGCTAGCGCGCTAGTGACAGCAGGCTCACAACTCGTTATCCCCGGTCCAGGTCACCCGGTACAAGTCCCGGCGGCGATCCAGGTAGTTTCTCACTGAGCCCTCATTCTGCAGGGTTTGCAGTTTTTCCAGGTCCACATCCACGATTAACGTCATCTCGGTGTTGGGCGTAGTCTCGGCCATAATTGCGTCGTGGGGAAAGGCAAAGTCGGAGGGAGAAAACACCGCCGTCTGCCCATATTGAATATCCACACTGTCGACCTGGGGCAGGTTGCCAATATTGCCGGCAATCGCAACATAGCACTCGTTTTCAATTGCCCTGGCCTGAGCGCAACGCCGGACCCGCAAGTAACCGTTCTTGGTATCGGTCCAGAAGGGCACCAGCAGAATCTGCATTTCTTTTTCGCTGAGCAGACGCGCCAGCTCAGGAAACTCAACGTCGTAACAAATCAGAATGCCTACCCGACCAAAATCGGTATCGAATAGCTGCAGCTGATTGCCCCCCTCCATAATCCAGTCTTTTTTCTCATGGGGCGTCGGATGCAATTTGTACTGCGCGTCAACGGTGCCATCGCGGCGGCATAAGTACGCCACGTTATACAGCTGATCGTTGTCTATCACCGGCATCGAGCCGGCCACAACATTGATATTGTAGGCGACTGCCAGGTTCGAAATCGCATCGCGAATCTGCTCGGTAAACCCCGCCAAAAACCGAATCGCATCCACCGAGGTTGAATGCTCTTCCAGTCCCATCAGCGGGGCGTTAAAAAACTCGGGGAACAGGGCTACATCGCAGCGGTAATCCGACAGCGCATCGATAAAATACTCCACCTGTGAGAGCACCTCCTCAACGCTGTGAAAGGCACGCATTTGCCACTGCACACAGCCGAGGCGAACCGACGACTTCCGCTCACCAAAGAGCTTTGGCTCACGCGGCTCATAGTAGAGATTGATCCACTCCAGCAGAGTCGCGTATCCGTGGGACTGTTCATCCTCCGGCAAATAGGCCTTCAACACCCGCTTGACCTCAAAGTCGTTGGCGAGTTGAAAGCTGAGTATCGGGTCGTAAATTTCCTTGCGCTTAACCGCAACAATATACTTCTGTGGCGTGAGGTCTGCCGCGTACTGGGCAAAATTCGGAATCCGCCCACCGGCAATAATCGCCCGCAGGTTCAAACTCTGACACAACTCCTTGCGCGCTTCATACAAACGCCGCCCCAACCGAAGATTGCGATAGCCAGGGTCAACAAAGACATCGACACCGTAGAGCACGTCACCATTGGGGTCATGGGTCGTCAGGTAGGCATTGCCGGTAATTTCATCGTAAGTGTGCTCATCCCCAAACTGATCGTAGTCGACCACCACGGAAAACGCCGCTGCCACAGGCTTACCGTTGTCGTCGATACAGATCTGCCCCTCGGGAAAGACCTTAAGCATGGCAAGATATTTCTTCTTCGGCCAGCCACCACCCAGCTTTCCCGGGTAGACGGTATCCATAATCCGCTTGATATCGTCGTAATCTTCGGAGCGAAGATTACGCAGGGTCAGCATTAAATCGCTACCGCCGGCCTCACGGGATTCAGTCATATTGCCTCACTCAAATTCAGCGCAATGGAACCCCTAGCCTATTCCCCCACAGCACCGTCTCGCAACAGCTTTATGGTCTGTTGCAGCGAGTCAAAGGGCCCTTAAAGCCCCAGAACGCGCCGTAAGAATTGATAATACGAGGCGATAAATTCCTGCACGACAGGGGCCTTTTGGACAAACAGTTCAAAAGCGTGCGGTCCACCCTCGACCACGCTGAATTCGCAATTGACCCCGGCCTCCTTTAAGCGCGCCTCATACTGGCGGCTTTCCGCGTAGAACAAATCCACATCACCGATGCCGATCCAGGTCTCGGGCAGCCCGGATAAATCCTCGCGCCGCGCCGGTACCGCGTAGGGGGGCAACTCCCCGGCGCCGGCCAAGTTGCCGAGATAGTGCCCCCAGCCCGCGCGATTGCTTTTGTTATTCCAAACCCAGTGATTGAGCGCGTCGAGCTCGGTGTTTGCCCCCGTGCGATCATCCAGCATCGGGCAGAACAAAGCCTGCCCCGCGGGCTGCACGCCACCGTCATCGTGAATGCGCTGCGCAAGTGCCGCGCTCAAGCCACCCCCGGCACTTTGCCCAGAAATCACAATGCGCGCAGGGTCAATGCCAAGCTCTTCGGCATGATCGCGCATCCACAGCCAGCAGTCATAGCAGTCGTCTATCGCCGCGGGAAAACGATGCTTAGGCGCCAGGCGGTATTCCACCGACACGACCACCAGGCCCAGATCGCGCGCATACTTTGCGCACTCATTATCATTGAAAGCAACCGAGCCAAACACCAAGCCGCCGCCGTGAATCCACATCAAACCGGCACCGGACTTTTTCCCCGTGGGCGTGTAGATCCGAACGCCTGCGTTGCCGAGATCGCGATCATCAACCGTTACGCCCGGCAGGGATTTCGCCCGAGGACGAAATCGGGACACTCCCTGCAGAAACTTCAAAAACAAGCGGTTATGAACCGAAAAGCCTGGCACAAGCGCCATAGTCTTTCTCAGTTGCGGATTGATTTTACTTTTGTCCATTTTCGACCCTACTATTTTTAACTCAAATCACGCTTCGCCCCTGAGCGAACGACTAGCGACTCCGCCGTCGTCAGGCAATTAAAATGTATCGTTTTCTGTTCGAACCGAAACGGCCATCTCACCGTTTAGCGATACGCTGACCGCAAAGACAATTGGCCTACAGCAGACTTGGCAGTCTTCGACATACTCCCAGTCTTCAATCGCCGGCTCGACGAGTGCTGTAATTGATTCGCCACAATACGGGCAATAGAAGGTCTGTTCAAACAAATCATTCACAGGCGTTCCAACACCTCACCATTATCGTCGCCGGCAAGCAGGCAACAAAAAACACCTTCAGGGCCTGAATATTTTTCAAGAACCCGCTAGGCATTATCAGAATTCAATACGTGTTCTTAAAAAGCAAGACTATGCAAAAGCCGCATACAAAAAGGCCCGTGTGCAAGCACCCGGGCCGAACATAAAATCCGCAGATTTTTAATAAAAAAGCATTACTACTTTAAGGGGTAGTGCTCCGGATAGGGCAACATAGCCACGCCGCTATCAATTGCCGCCTGGGCAACCGCCGCCGACACCTTGCCCAGCAACCGGCGGTCTACCGGCTTGGGAATAATGTAGTCCGGCCCGAAACTCAAACCGTCAACACCACACGCCGTCAGCACCTCTTGTGGCACTGGCTCTTTGGCAAGCTCGCGAATAGCGTGCACCGCGGCAATCTTCATTTCTTCGTTGATTGCCGTAGCCCGCACATCCAGGGCGCCCCTGAAAATAAACGGAAAGCCCAACACATTATTAACCTGGTTCGGGTAGTCAGACCGACCCGTCGCCATAATCAGGTCGCTGCGGACCGACAGAGCCACTTCAGGTTCAATTTCGGGATCGGGGTTCGAGCAGGCAAAGATAATCGGCTTATCCGCCATCGTCGCCAACAGCTCTTCGCTCAACAGGTTTGCACCGGACAGGCCAACAAAAACATCGGCGCCGTCAATCGCATCCGCCAGCGTTTTCGCGCCGCTGCCATTCTGGAACTCAGCTTTGAATTCGTTCACACCTTCGCGGCCGGGGTAAATCACCCCCATACGATCAACCATATACAGGTTTTCGTATTTCGCGCCGACGCGAACCAGCAGGCGCATACAGGCAATCGCCGCAGAGCCCGCACCAAGACAAACGATCCGCGCAGTTTCAATACTCTTGCCCTGAATCTCCAAGGCGTTGAGCATGCCCGCCGCGGTCACAATCGCCGTACCGTGCTGGTCATCGTGAAAGACCGGGATATTGCATTGTTCAATCAGTACCCGCTCGATTTCAAAACACTCCGGTGCCTTGATATCTTCCAGGTTTATGCCGCCAAAGGTGCCGGCAATGCGCTTAACCGTGTCGATAAACGCCTGGCTGTCCTCAGCGTCGACCTCGATATCAACGGAATCAATATCGGCAAAACGTTTGAACAGAAGCGATTTACCTTCCATGACCGGCTTGCTCGCCAAAGGCCCCAGGTCACCCAGGCCGAGAATGGCGCTTCCATCTGAAATAACCGCGACGAGGTTGCCTTTGCTGGTGTACTTGTAGGCGTTCAAAGGGTCTTTGGCGATTTCTCGCACGGGCTCCGCCACACCCGGGCTATAAGCCAGTGACAGGTCATACTGGGTCTCTGCCGGCTTGGTCAGCGCAATGCCAATCTTACCCGGCGTGGGCAGCGAGTGGTAATCCAGAGCCGCTTGTTTCACATCGTGGGACATCATCATGCTCTCGGTCAAATTGCCTTCCCGACTAGTCGGGACGACAGATTAAATATTTCAGATCCGCCGCGTTATGCCCTGGGGCCGCTCTATAGGCCACAGATGCCACTGGTCTAACGCTGATCAAGCACCCGAATCATTGCCGGGTGTCGCAGATCCATACGCAAACTGGCATAAGCTGGTTTTGGCGGCTTGCGACTGCGCAGCCACCCCCGGACCTCAACCACATGACCTCGCCAGCGCTGCAGATCGATATCTGCAAAACGGTCGAGATCAGCGCGGGTAATATGCAATACAACGTCACCGTCGAGGTCCAACCAGATGCCCTGGCGACTCTCCGTGACCTTGTCGATACGACCCCGAATCAGCCTAAAGCCCTGATCCGATTTTTTCGCCACTGAGCTGTCCAACAGTGGCTGCGACCACAACCCGCGCTTGTGACGACGGGCTTCATCTTCTGCCTGATACAGGCAGGGTCTGTCGCGACTCTGAGGTGGCACATAGATTCGCCAACCCAGTCCAGCTCGCAATAGGAGCTCGGTAACTAATTGGCCATCGGCCCGCAGATAGACTTCAGCAAGCTGCCTATCATAACGATCCGTGCCATACACTTTTATGAATACCCGGCGACTCGACGTCAGCCAGGTTTCCACGGCCTGTTTGGCTCGCCGCGCGTACGCTTCGTCTTGCCTAACACCATGGCCCAATTCTGGCGTGTTGATATTGAGCAGACGCACTTTACGCCCGTCGCTCATTTTCAGCGTGTCGCCATCAACAACGGCGGCGACCTGTGCGTCGAGTAATGCTCCCGACGGAAGGCATTCAGCCAAAGCCCATCGCGGGAGAAAAAGCGCGGCTATCAAACCTAGCCAACGCAGCGCCTCGGCGCCAAATGCAAAAATGCCCGATCGCATGCAACCGGGCATTTCAGATAACAACAGCGAAGGTGGAGTAGAAGTAACTCTACCCAACACTGTATTAAGCCTTGACGCTTCCCCGGCTGCCGAAACGCTTGCGGAAACGATCAACACGACCGCCAGTGTCCAGCATTTTCTGCTTACCAGTGTAGAAGGGGTGGCAGGATGAGCACACGTCAACGTGCAGATCTTCTGCAAGTGTAGAACGTGTCTCGAAGCTGTTACCGCAACTACAGGTTACAGAAATCGCTTCGTACTTAGGATGAATATCAGCTTTCATTGGGTTATCCTCATTGGGCCTCTTGGTGCGCCGCCACTCGATCTTCTGCCGAGCACCGCGCTGGGCTGAGACTCCGATGACGCCACAAACCCCTGTTCTGCGCAAAGGTCTGCTCAAAAAATCACCGGAAAAACAGGCGGCGAATCTTAGCAGAAATCCCCGCAGAAGCAAGCACTGTAGTAAAAGCCGCCAACAAATCGACAGACAAGCTCAATTTCCAGATGCTTTTTCCGCTACACTGCCGGTTTTGCCCGCAGGGAGACCCGCCGCCGCACAACCATGGCCACACACCCCGTCACACACCCTATTGTCGAGATCGCTGTGCCCTGCCCATTGCGGCGCAGCTTCGATTATCTGTGGCCAGAGGACTGCCCCCAGCCCCCTGTGGCGGGCCAACGCGTAGAAATTCCCTTTGGCAACCGCCACCTGGTCGGTATTGTACTGTCAGAAAAATCCGCCAGTGACATCAACACCGCCAAGTTAAAAGCGGTCATTCAACCGCTGGATGCCGAACCCAGCCTGAGCGAAGCCCAGCTTAAGCTGGGCCAGTGGGCCGCCAAGTACTATCACCACCCTATCGGTGACTGCCTGCAGCAAATGCTTCCGGTCAGCCTGCGCAAAACCGGTAATAGCGAACCTCGGGAACAGGCCGTGAGCTGCTGGCGACTGCATCCCGACTGGCAACAACACCTGCCATCCAGCCGGGCTCACCAGCAACATGCCCTGCTTGAAGCCTTTGCCACGGCGCCGGAACACACCCTGTCGATGAAGCAGGTCAACACACTGGGCTTCAGTCGACCGCTACTGCGGGAACTACTGAAGCGCGAGCTGCTGATCCCCGCCCCCGCGTTAGCACCTGCGACACTTAGCCCAGAAAGCCCTCCGGAGCTGAATGCCGAGCAAGCCAGCGCAGTAGCCGCTGTACGCGACAGCCTCGGTCAGTTTCGCCGCTTTTTGTTGGACGGCATTACCGGCAGCGGCAAAACCGAGGTCTACCTGCAACTGATCGCGCACTGCCTGCAGGCTGGGCGGCAAGCTCTGGTACTGGTTCCCGAGATCGGCCTGACGCCACAGACCCTACAGCGTTTCGAGCGCCGCTTTCCCGGCCAGATCGCCAGCCTGCACTCGGGACTGAGCGACAGTGAAAGGCTTCGCAGCTGGCAGGCGGCGCGCAGCGGCGAGCGTGCGGTACTTCTCGGCACCCGCTCCGCAGTACTCGCCGAACTACCCAAGCTCGGTCTGATTATTGTCGACGAAGAACATGACCCCTCCTACAAACAACAGGACGGCTGGCGTTACTCCGCCCGGGATATCGCGGTAAAACGCGCAGCCGACCTTAGCTGCCCGGTACTCCTCGCCAGCGCAACACCCAGCCTGGACAGCCTGTTCAATGTCAAACAACAGCGCTACCACCTGCTGAAACTCCAGCAGCGCGCCGGCAGCGCCAAACCGCCCAGCGTGCGCCTGGTGGATATCCGCCACCAGTCTCTGCATGAGGGCCTGAGCGATACCCTGCTGTCGCGCATTGATCGCACCCTGAATGCCGGCCAGCAAGCCCTGGTGTTTCTCAATCGCCGCGGCTTTGCACCCACGCTGCAGTGTCACAGCTGCGGCTGGATCGCCCACTGCAATGCCTGCGATGCCAGAATGACCGTGCACTTCCGACGCAGGGAGTTGCGCTGCCACCACTGCGACGCCCGTGCGCCACTGCCACCCAAATGCCCGGACTGTGGCGACAGTCACTGGCTGTTTGACGGCCCCGGCACCGAACGCCTTGAGCTGGCGCTAAAAAGCCGCTTTGCCGACACCACGATTCACCGCATCGACCGCGACACTACCCGCGGCCAGGGCGATATCCAGCGCGTGGTCAACGCCATTAAAGATGGCCAACCCAGCATTCTGATCGGCACCCAAATGCTCGCCAAGGGGCATCACTTTCCCAACGTCACCCTGGTCGGCATCGTCGATATGGATGCCGGACTGTTCAGCGCCGATTTTCGCGCCGTTGAGCGTTGCGGACAGCTGCTGATGCAGGTTGCCGGCCGCGCCGGCCGCGCCGAACTGCCTGGGGAAGTCCTGATCCAGACCCACTGCCCGGAACATCCGGCATTACTCAGCCTGATTCACCAGGGCTACGGAGCCTTCGCCCAGCAACAACTTCAAGAACGCGAAACCCTCGGCCTGCCGCCCTTTGCCCACAGCGCTGTGATTCGCAGCGACGCCGTCAAACTCCAGGTCGCCGAAGACTTCCTTGAGCAGCTGCGTCAGCGGCTGTACCTCGAACACCCAGACTGGCAGCAGATTGGCCCTCTCCCCGCCCCCATGGCGAGACGGGCAGGCCGATATCGTTGCAGCCTGATCCTCCAGTCACCCAATCGCGTACTGCTCCACCGGCAGCTCGGTCTGGCGGCGCACTACGGCGAGCAACTAAAAAAAACCGGCGGCCTGCGCTGGTCAATTGACGTCGACCCGATCGAGCTGTTCTGATCGCAGCCAGGCTTCGCACCGACGGCTGGCATACCCCTTGCTGCACTATCTGAAATTGTCAGCACGGGAGAAATGATGCCTTTACGCAATGCAGTTCAGTTGATTTGTTATCCAAACCGCATGGGCAACGACTTAAAAGCACTGCACCAAGTCCTGGACAGGCACTTTTCCGACTGCATCGGCGGCGTTCACATTCTGCCGTTTTTCCCCTCCAATGCCGACGGCGGCTTTTCCCCTCTCTCACACCGCGAAGTCGAGCCCAGCTTCGGCAGTTGGGAAGATATTGAAGCGATCGCCGCCGACTACGATCTGGTCTGCGACGTCACCATCAACCATATCTCCGACGCATCCACCGAGTTTCTCGACTATGTTGAAAAGCGCGACCGCTCCGAGTTCGCCGATCTGTTTGTCGATGTCGACAAGCTTGGCGAGATCACCCACGATGACTTAGCCAAGATTCACATCCGCAAGGAAAAGGAGCCCTTTCGCGACATTGAATTTGGTGACGGCTCCACCGGGCGGGTCTGGTGTACCTTTACCGAGCACCAGATCGACCTCAACTACGAGTCGCCGCAGACCTACCAGTTTATAGCGGAGAACATGCAGTTTTTGGCCGAGCGAGGGGTCAAACTGTTTCGCCTCGACGCCTTTGGCTACACCACCAAACGCATTGGCAGCAGCTGCTTTCTGGTTGAACCGGAAGTCTATCGCCTGCTGGACTGGGCCAACGAAGTGGCGCAGCTCCACGGCGCCGAAATTCTCCCCGAGGTCCACGACCACCCCAGCTACCAATACGCCATCGGCCGCCGCAATATGCACCCCTACGGTTTTGCACTGCCGCCGCTGCTACTGTATTCCCTACTGGACGCCAACAGCGTCTATCTTAAGAACTGGCTGCGCATGTGCCCGCGGAATATGATCACGGTTCTCGACACCCACGACGGCATCTGCATACCCGATGTTGAATCCATCCTGCCGGAAGACAAAATTGCCGTACTGATCGACAACATTAACAACCGCAGCGCCGACCCCATTTTGCGGCGCTCCGCTGCCAACGTGCACAGCGTTGGTGCAATCTACCAATTAACGTGCACGTTTTACGACGCCTTGATGCGGAACGACGACGCCTATATCGCCGCCCGCGCCATTCAGTTTTTTACCCCGGGCATTCCCCAGGTGTATTACGTGGGCCTGCTTGCCGGCTGTAACGATTACGATCTGATGGACAGCACCGGCGAGCTCCGCGACATCAATCGCCACTTTTATTCCCCAGAGGAAATCGACGCAGCGGTAGAGACCCCGGTGGTGAAGCGCCTACTCGCAATGA
Organism: Spongiibacteraceae bacterium; assembly: GCA_041546665.1. Lineage (GTDB taxonomy): Bacteria > Pseudomonadota > Gammaproteobacteria > Pseudomonadales > Spongiibacteraceae > Spongiibacter. The sequence continues at coordinate 15,423 of JBFEVY010000020.1, forward strand.
TGCGTTTTCGCAGCCACTACCCCGGTTTTGACGGCCATTTTGAGTTGAATTATTCCAACCAAAGCAGTGTGTGTATGGCCTGGCGCCACGGCGATTACTACTGCCAGCTGTTTGTAGATCTCAACTTCAAAACCACCACCATCGAGTACAAGGACGTCGACACTGGCAGCACTGAAACACTTCACTGCTGAGCCCGGCCTACCCGGCCGGTATAGAACTTGCTGCATTGCCATTACCATCCCGCCGCGACTGCGCCAAATCCATGGCAACAGGCACGGCAATCCAAAGGGATGTGTTTCGGTCTGTAAGAGACCACGGAAGCCTTGGATCAAGGCTGTCGCTTTTGGCTCAGGAAGCCATTGTCAATTTGCGTCGAACGCGACGCGCTTTGTGTGACAGGAGTGCAAAACTCCGCTTAACACGCAACGGCGGGCAGCTGCCTTCAAGGCCTAATGCACTGGAATGATTGCCGGAGAATTCCCCCCGCGGGTCCGGAAATCAGTAACAGGAGATTGTCATGCTGTTAGCCACCGATCTAGATGGCACCTTTCTGGCCGGCACCCCCGAGAACCGGCTTAAACTGTATCAACTCATCAGCGCGCACCCCGCCATCACCTTGGTATTTGTCACCGGCCGCGGCCTGGAGTCCGTACTGCCACTGCTATCCGACCCCACCATTCCACAACCGGACTACATTATCTGCGATGTCGGTTGCACCGTAGTAGAGGGCGAAACACAACAGCCCGTTCACGCCATTCAGTCAGATATCGAGAAGATCTGGCCCGGCTCCCAAGTCATCGAGGGTGCCCTCGCCCATATCGAGGGCCTGCTGCGCCAGGATGTCCCTCAGGAGCGCCGCTGCTCCTATTTCTGTGAGGCTGAAGCCATCACCGATGAGGTTAAAGCCATTGTCGACGAACTGGCCTGCGACCTGCTGTACTCCGCAGACCTGTACATGGACGTACTGCCCCCCGGCATCAACAAGGGCCGAACCCTGCGCAAGCTGGTAGAACACCTGCAATGGGATCCGGAAAACGTCATTGTCGCCGGCGATACATTGAACGACCTGTCGATGTATGCGCACGGTTTTATCGGCGTCTGCGTCGGCGAATCCGAACCGGCACTGCTGAGCGCCACCGAACATCAGTCGCGGGTCTATCACGCCGAGTCCGCCGGTTGCGGCGGCATACTCGAAGCCATCGAACACTTCGGGTTTCTCGGCCGCGCAGGCCAGGAGGCAGAAGCTAACGAGGTCCTGACGCCGGGAAAGTCTGATCTGGTGATCGTGTATCACCGCCTCCCCTACGAAGAAGTGATCGAGAACGGTAAGCTGAGCCGCCGTCGCCCCACCTCTCCCAATGGTATTATTCCCACCCTGCTCGGCTTTTTTGCCGATGGTCGCCGCGGCTCCTGGGTCGCCTGGTCAACCCATGACGACGAGCAGAACAAGTTTGAAACCCACACCGAAGTGGACGCCAACGCCTATCCGAACCTGTTAGCCGCCCGGGTTCCGCTGGACAAATCCGACGTGGATATCTTCTACCGCCGTTTTTCCAAGGAAGCATTCTGGCCTACCCTGCACACGTTTTGGGAGCGAGCGAGTTTCCGCGAGGACCACTGGGAAGTCTTCCTCAAGGTAAACCGCCTGTTTGCCGAGCAGACCGCAGCCGAGGCCTCAGAAGGTGCCGTAGTATGGATTCACGACTACAACCTGTGGATGGTGCCGGCCTATTTACGAGAGCTGCGCCCCGATCTCAATATTGCCTTTTTCCACCATACTTATTTTCCCTCGGCCGACGTGTTCAACGTCCTGCCCTGGCGCCGGGATATTATCGGCAGCCTGCTGCAATGCGACTACGTGGGCTTTCATATTCCCCGCCAGTCGGAGAATTTTGTCGATGTGGTGCGCGGCGTCACCCCCTTTACCGTCAAGGAAAAAGTCAGTTGCGCACCGCGTTTTCTGACCTACGGCTGCGCGGTGGGACTGGAGGAAATGACCCGGCAGATTGAGGTCAATGGCCGCACTATCTCCCTCGGCGCACACCCGGTTGGACTGGGCCTGGACCGGGTCAGAAATGCCCTGGCCCTGCCCACCACCCGCTCGCGCATGGCAGAACTGCGGGAAGAACTCGAGGGCACCAAAGTCATCCTGTCAGTTGAACGCCTGGACTTTACCAAGGGCATACTCGAAAAATTGGGCGCTTACGAACGCCTGCTTAACGAACACCCCGAGCTGGTCGGCAAAGTGACTCTGCTGACGGTTTGCGTGCCAGCGGCAAAGGAAATGTCCATCTACGACGAGCTGCAAACCCAGATCGAGCAGGCCGTAGGACGCATCAACGGCAGCTTCGCCCGCGTTGGCTGGACCCCAATCCAGTTTTTCTTCCGCAGTTTTCCCTTTGAGGAACTGGTCGCCTACTACGCCATGGCCGACGTGATGTGGATTACCCCCCTGCGCGACGGCCTCAACCTGGTCGCCAAGGAATACGTGGCGACCCAAGGCATCACCGACGGCCAGGGCGTACTGGTGCTGTCAGAGTTTGCCGGCGCCGCAGCCGAGTTGCGGGGTGCGGTACTTGCCAACCCCCACGACCCGGTGGAACTGGCCACCACCTGCTACTTCGCCCTGACCATGCACAAGCAGGAAGCGAAAACGCGCCTGAAGGAAGCCTTTGAAGTGGTGGAGTATTACGACGTTAACTATTGGGGGCAGGAGTTTATCGACGCCGTTATTGAAGCAAAGCAATCCAATGTCATCGCGCTCGATGCAGTGAACGCGGAAGTGGCCTGATCCACCTCCGCTCCAGCAGCTCAGGAAGCGAGCTGGCTTAACCCAGCAAAGGCATGCCCGACAGGTACTGGTGAAAGTGCACAATTGCCCCGGCGATCACCAAACCAATTACCGCGCTGATTAGCGACTTGGGCAGGCCCACTGACGCCGGCCGCTGCCACTCGCCGTCGCGGCGATTGATAAAGATAACTTCCATCACCGCCCAGGCCAGCAGACCACCAAACAGCACTAAAGAACGGGGCTCACCATTGCTGAGCAGGTGAGCCACCGCCCACAGCTTTACACCGGTAAGCTGGGGATGACGAATAACACGTTTGATATCGGTTGGCAGGCGCGCAGCAAAAAACAGAATTACCGCAATTGGCACCAGCGCCATGGTGGCGTGACGCATGCCAGCGGGTGGCACCCACAGCGCGGTCGGCGCCGTCGACTTCCAGCCGGTCACTACCAACGCCAGACCAGCCAACACCCCCAGCGCAAACAAGCCCTTCCAGGGCAGTGGACCGATTTTCGCCACCGCCGCAGCGCGCAGCTCAGGCTTTAGTGAAGGAATAAAATGCACCAACGCCCAGATCAACAACCCCGCAATCAACAACACCATCTCGTCTCTCCATATCAACCGCTAAAATTCTGACGAGAGTAGCACCACATTTTTTGCGTGAATACATTATTCGCTAATCCAGATCCTTTGAAAACGTATTTCGGCCAGCCCCAGCACTGGCAGCTTGCTGCCGAAACAGGATAATATGTGTCCAAGAAGCCCCTCCGGGAAGGCGCGCAACAATATAAAAACAGGAATTCACGGAATGAATTGCGCAAACATTGTGATCACTTCCGCCGCTTTGTTTTTTTTCATCGGCTGTACATCGACTTACCAACCGCCGATCTCCTCCCAGCAAAAGCAATCAATCAATAACCTTCACGTGCTTTTTGAAGTGAAACGCGATGAACTCGGAATTAGTTTAGAACGAGCAAACGGGGTTTATCCAATAGTAGTTAGCGGTGGTTTCGTTGCGGGCGCAATTGCTGGCGCTACATCGGTTTTAGTTTCATCAGTTGCCGATCATTTCAGTGCCAAAAAGGCGGAAAAAACCAGCGCCCCTTACAGGGAAATGTTAACGGGATACAATATTACCGACGACTTCTATTCACAGCTTTATACCAGTATGGCAAGGCTCAGCTGGGCAAACGCGTCGAACTTCACCAGTATTATTGGGCAGGAAGAGTTCAAGGCTACAGACTTCATGGCCACTATCTCAGACGATGCACTGCTTGTAGTACAGCCGTACTATGCACTATCTCCGACACTAGAAATTCTGAAGATTCACGCAAGTGTCACACTCTACGAGAAACACCAGGGCCCGGAGCCGATGAAGGTGATTTATAGAAATTACTACCATTTTCAATCACCCAAGCATCAATCCGCAATCAATTATTTACTCCCGGAGCAGGCTGCCTTGGCAATAACCACGGCCAAACAACAGTATGAAGAGGAGGTCGCCCAAGCCACGCGAAATCCGCGGGTCCAAAAATTCCACAAGGAAAAATTAGACCGCGAAATTGCGGACATAGAGAGCAGAACAACGTCGGAGCACCTCTATGCTTTCAGTAAAATGCCATGGGACTCCAGCAGCTTAAAAGAGGCTCTGGCAACAGGAGTCAAGCAGATTAGTCATTTGATTCTGACCGATCTAACCGACCAGCGCTCTCCAGAAAGCTACGGAACAATCGAAGAGAAAATCGCGACACTTCATCCACCCAGCGGGCTTACCAAATCAACTATTGCGTACCATTTATCACCGAATGACGACTACGAGATTTACCGCCTAAGGAATGGTACAATGTACGCCATCCCACAGGGGCAGATGTTTGAAGCATATCAACCTCTGCCTTGATTCCCGATTTTTATGCGCATTACAAAAGTCCCACTCAAAACACAACCGAAACAAACCCCGTTGCGGTGTGTCCGCAATATCTCAGTAATCCTGGAAAAGCCGCTAAAGCTGTCCCTCGCGAGGCGTCTCAGCAGAGTATCGACGCCCAACCTAATAGCGAAAAATATACCGAAAATTTGATAAAGCAGGCGATCATGACCCACCCATTTGAATAGCAGAACTCCACGCCCGCTCTTGAATTGTTGCGGGCAGATCCGGCCTCGGCGAGGCTCCAGCGCGAATGGCATCCCATGTCGACCAACGGCAAGTCGGATTTTCAAGAACCCTGGCGTAGTAAAATGCCGGTTCTTCTGCATCAAATTCCGAATCTTGCCACACTGCCTTCAATTGCGCTGAACCAGCCTCTGTATTGTATGAACAGTCGTCCATATCAACCCACGCATCACTTTCCGGGCAGCGATGCGTAATCGCATCAGGCACCAGACCTTTTGCACACGCCACATCGATTACGGTTTCTCTTGCCTGCCCTGAACGATCAATCCACCCCTTGACGATCTGGATTCGCTGGAGCGGTGCACTATTGGGGTCGGCAATTGCCCAAACAAAAAATTCTGGCGAGGCATCTCGACGTATCGGCAACACTCCCCCCATCGCAACACCACGTTTATAGGCCAAATGAACCGCGCCTTGAGTATTAAGAATTTGTTTTCCATAACCATAACCGGCAAAAAAGCGGAGCTTAATTCTAGGGCCTGAAGTGGCGAAGGTTTCCTTTCGTTTGAACGCCGAAAATATCGCCTCCC
>JBFEVY010000030.1:0-18657 GCA_041546665.1 Spongiibacteraceae bacterium
CTTACTTGCCTTCGTTACTGAAGGATTCCTGAATGTAGTTTTCAGGAATGGGGTGACTGAAGCTGTTGACGTAGCGTTTATAAGACTCGGCCCGAGCCTTACCGCTTAGGTATTGCTCATTGCTTGAGGCGGCCTCTCCCGAACGTTGCACCGCGAGAAAATGGGCTGTGGCGCTGCCGGGGAGGGCGTCGCGGGATTCCTGCTGACCCTTATCGGGCTCGGCAAAGACCGCTGTGCTAAAAGACAGAGCGAGTGTACTGGCTAGAACGAATACTGAGCGACTCATAGTGTGGGCCTTTTGGTTGCGTTGCGACCTTGCTGAGCGAGTGGTGGCTCGGCGAAGGTGTTCGCCTGCTGAAGCAGGGCGTGAAATTCAGTGTCGTCGATATTGTTGTTGCTGGCCATGCGTTTTGCCGTGCGGGTGTCACCGTCGAGGATCAGGCTGATCACCATATTCCTGATCGCGACCGGATGCTTGGGCTGTAACTGTAGGGCAGTAATGAACTCGCGCTGGGCCGCGCGAAAATCCTTCATTGCCAGCAAAATAAAACCGTAGTCATTGCGGATGTTCGGGTCGGTGGGCGCAAGGCGCCGGGCCTTTAGCATATGTTGATGGGCCTGGGCGACATCGCCACGGGTGGCGAGAATTTTTGCCATGCCGGCGTGCCCCGCTGCGGTCATGCAGGTTAGGCTCAGTTCACGATAATTCTGGTAGGCGTCGTTAAGTTCGCCGGTTTTGCGTTGGGCTTCGGCCTTCAACCACAGCGCGCGCGGGCTGCCGGTGGTGTCCCGTTCGAGGTGGGCCAGCGCGGAGTAGTATTGTTTGTCGACCAGCAAACGTTCGACAAGATCGAGTTTTACGAGCTGCTCCTGACTGAGTTCGGTATTGCAGTGGGCGGCCCGTTGTTTTGGGTCTGAGGGTGCGGTAGTGGAGCAAGCCAGTATGCTGCTGCACAGCAGAACAAGCGCGCCACGGGAGATGAATTGCGTCGTCGAAGTGACCATATTACTTGTTACTCAACGCGCTGAGCGCTTCTGTCAGTGATAAAAATGCCGGTCCCGCGGCGGCGATCAGCATGGCCGGGAAGAGGAATAGCATCATGACGAGGGACATTTTGCCCGACATCTTGTTCACTTCTTCCTGCAGGCCCAGGCGCCGGCGGTTCTGTAGCAGTTTGTAGAGTTCGTCCAGAGACTTGTCGATGCTGCCCCCGGTGATGGACTGCTGCCGAATAACGATCAAGTATTCTTTAAAGCCTTCTGCGCTGGTTGCTTCGATCAGTTCGTACAGCGCTTCTTCCTGACTCTGGCCCGATTCAATTTTATTGACTGCCAGGCCAAGCTCGCGAGCACAGTGTGGCGAAAGATCGCGCAGTTCCTCGCAGATGATGGCCAGGGTTTTGGGTAGTGACAGGCCAACCCGCCACAGCATGCGGGTGGTCTGGATAAGCATCAGTGTTTCGCCTTCTAGCTTTTTCTGGCGTTCCTCAGCACGGCTCTTCAGGAAACTGTAGGCGAGGAAACAGGCGGCAAAAAAACTACCCAGGGCGGTGAGAAGCACTTTTTCAATGTGTTCGCCGCGATAAAAAACGTAAATCGCAGCGGCAAAGGCGACCAATGCGCAGATGACCAGCGCGATGACGATGGCATTTAGCTGGGCGCTACTGTTAATCAATCCCGCACGGCGTAGAAGTTGCGACAGCGAGGCGATATGGGTGTTCTCTTCCCGAAGCCGACGCCAGACGTCTTTGGAGCTCAGCTCGAACTCTTGTCCGGGCGAGTCAGGCTCGTCGGACTCTACATGGGCGAGCGCCAGCAGCAGTACCGGTGCTGTACACAGAACCAGTGCGCCGATGATGAAATAGTAGTGTTGCGCTTCCATTTAGTTTCCTATGTCCCTATGGATTTGACCATTCGCCAAAGGATGAATACTCCGAGTATCTCTAGCATCAAACCGACGATCAATAAGGATTGTCCACTGGGTTTCGCCCAGGTTTCGAGGATCATTTCGGGCTTAACGAAGAAGAGATAGCCCACCAGCCCGGGGGGCAGCAAGGCCAGTACAAAGGCAGTAAAACGGGTTTCTCCGGTCATGGCCGCGAGTTCGCGTTTACCGGCTTCTTCCAGGCGGAGAATATCGACAATATCTTCAAGGATTGAACGGATGCTGCCGCCGTACTGTTCGTTGATACGAATCGCGGTAGCGAGAACATTGAATTCATGGAGCTTGGTATGGGCGGCTTCGCGCTCGAATGCCTGGTGCAGCTCGTAACCCATATGTACCCGTCGAACCACTCTGCGCAGTACGGTGCCCAGAGGGCGCTCCAGGGTTTCTACCGAGTCAGCAAAAGCGTTCTCTACCGAGACGCCGGCAGACAAGCGGCGAGTTACCTGATTGACGAACGACGGCAGCTGCTCCTGCATCTTGGCGCGGCGGTGATTGCCGATACCTTTTACCGCCAGGTACAACGTAGCGGGAACAAGCGCCGCGATCAGGGCGCCAAGGTTGATCGGTAGTATCACCAGGCTGAGGATCATAATCGCCGCACCGGACGCGAGACTGCCATAGATAATCACTGCGGGCAGTTCTACGCCATTGTTGGCGAGGTATTCCTGAAGGAACTGGGGAACACTTGAGTCGGCGTCTTTGGCAACGGAGAATTCGCCGTCTTCTTCAGATTTCTCTGTGCCGAGCAGCAAGATCACGATAAAGACCAAGCCGATGATCAGAAGTAGAAGGGCAATCCAGAACACGGTTCCCGCTCCCCCTACAGTGAAATATTGTCGTTGAGCACCTGCGCTTGATCCGGGTTGGACACCCGGTCAAGACGCCGCAGCTCGTAGTTGTAGGTAAAAATGTCTGTGAGCGAGACATCGTTTTTGTCGACTTGCAGTTCCGCAATCTGAAGCACGCTGCGGTGGCCGTCTGACTTACGGCCGATATGGATAATGAGGTCCAGGGCGCTGCCGATCATTTTTTGGATAAGCTCTGAGGAGCCTTGAAAGCCCGACATCCCCACCATCATTTCAAGGCGGGTCAGGGCATCAGCGGCGGAGTTGGCGTGCACGGTACTCATGGAGCCGCTGTGGCCGGTATTCATGGCCTGTAAGACGTCGAGCACCTCTCCGCCGCGGCTCTCACCGACAATGATGCGGTCGGGGCGCATACGCAGGGCGTTTTTCACCAGTTCTCGGGCGGTGATTTCACCGACACCTTCGTTGTTTGCAGGTCGGGTTTCCAAACGCACCACGTGACCGCTGCGCAACTGGAGTTCCGCCGCGTCTTCAATGGTGACAACCCGCTCGGTTTTGGGGATGTACTGGCTGAGAATATTGAGCAGGGTGGTTTTACCGGAGCCGGTAGCACCGCTGATCAGTATATTACGGCGCGAGACCACCGCATTGGTCATAAACTCCAGGGCGTCTTCGCTGAAGGCGCCATTAGCGAGCAATTCTTCTGCGGTTAACGGATCCTTGCGAAATTTCCGTATCGACAGGCAAGGGCCATCCAACGCCAGGGGCGGCACGATGGCGTTAATCCGGCTGCCGTCAGCAAGGCGGCCGTCGACAATCGGGCTGGATTCGTCAATCCGGCGGCCGAGGGGGGAAATCATTCGGCGTATTACCCGCATAACGTGGCGGTCGTCGAGGAAGCGGAGGTCTGAGTGTTCAAGTACCCCGCCGCGCTCTATATAAATTTTGCGTGGCCCGTTAATCAGAATGTCGTTGATGCTCGGATCTTCCAGCAGCGCTTGCAGGGGGCCAAAGCCGGTGATTTCATTGAGCAATTCTTTTTCCAGCGCCAGAAATCGCTCGCGACCGATATTGACCTCGTAGATGCGGCAGTACTGGCGCATATAGGCGGAAATGGCTTCTTCAAGCTTTTTGTTGTTGTCATCGTAGATGATTCGGTCATCTTCAATGCGGTCGATGACGAAGCGGTGCATCGAGGCCTTGAGGCTCTCGTGCTCGTCACGTTCTTCCACCTTGCCCTCCGGTGTTCTGCGCTCTATGAGTCTCATTGTGTTGGCCCTCTGCTACGCGACGTCGCGGCTGCGTTGCACACCTGAATTAATTTGAAAAACCCACATGACCGTCTCCGTTATCCCCAGGAGCGCCGGCGTCGTTACTTCCCGCTTTCGGGTTCGTGAAATCGTGGAACAACATGTCAGTAAAGGTCGGGGTGTAATGGCGATAGGTTTCACCGGGCAGTTCCGGCATCCGCGCGTTTTTGGCAATCGGCATCACCAGGTGCGGCGTCACAATCATCAGCATTTCCTTGTCGTCGCGCTCGAAATTGGTTGAACGGAACAGGGCTCCCAAAATGGGAATGTCACCCAGGCCGGGAACACGGTTGGCGTTGCTGAAAGTATTGCGGGTGATCAAGCCACTGATGATGAAGCTCTCGCCCGGAGCGAGCTGAATTGAGGTGTCGGTGCGGCGTACACGCAGTGAAGGTACCGATACGCCCGCGGCCTGCACGCCACTGGTGAAGTCGAGGTCACTCACTTCAGGGGCCACTTTCAGCATAATGCTGTCTTCGCTGAGAATGGTCGGGGTAAGGTGCAACCTTACACCAAACTCCTTGTACTCAATTTGAATCTGGCCGTCGCGATTGGATACCGGGTAGGGGAACTCACCGCCTGCGAGGAAGGTGGCGCTCTGGCCCGAGAGACTCACCAGCGAGGGTTCCGCAACGGTGTAGGCGTAGCCGTTCTGTTGCAGTGCATTGATGGTTGCGCTGAAGCCGTCTTTGGCATGACCGATCAAAATGGAAGAGGCGTCCCCCGAGCTGACCGTAGAACCGATCAGGGTGCCAACCGGGCCGGCACCGAGCAGAGACAACAAGTCCGTTGAGCCGATGCCAATCGAAGTGTCGCCGCCGACATTGGCCAGGGCGGTGCCGACGCGCTTCAGTTGCGAGCGGCTGTATTCAATGATCTTGATGTCAGTTTGAACCTGGATGGCACCGCCGCGTTGAACGGTATTGTCAAGAGTGGCTGCGCCCGCCGCCATCAGTAGTTGGTCGTGTTGCAGGAGAGAATTGGTTTTGCCTTCCAGGCTGACGCGCTCGCCAACCGCATCTACGGCAACACCGTCTGTTGCCGACAGGGGAAGGTCGGGGACGACATCAATGCGAAACTCAGTCGGTTCGCTGCCGCCCTGCCAGAGCAGTAGCGGTGTGGAGCCAACTTGTTTTGCAGTGAGCAGGAATTCTCTCGAGTTAAGCACCTTGAGCGTGGCGACGTTGGGATTGCCAATCGCGCTGCGCTTTACGCTGTATTTGGTGGTGATGACCTGCTACTGACCGGCTTTCATGCGCACCACTTTGAAGGGCTCTGCGTAAGTGGCGCTGCTGATGAGCCCGATTATCAGGGCAAATACTGCCAGGGGGGCGCGCCAGTGCCTGCTTGATGTAGCTGCGTAAATTCCCTGCAATGTAAGCTTAATCTGTTCCATTATTTGGGCACCCTTATAGTTTCAACTTTGTCGCCGCTGTAGACGTAGACCGATTTCGGCGGCGGTGCAGGTTTGAATCCGGTAACAGCGCGCATGAACGTAGCCAGGTCTTCTTCTGTTAGCTCTTCTGATTCGTCAATGTTGGCGTCGCCGTCGGCCTGGCTAAGTTCCATTTCGCCAACCGCAACCAGGCGGAGGTCTCCGGCCTCTTCCGCCAGAATCAGCTTGTTGACTTCTTCCAGTGATACCGACAATACCGCGGATTTGCTGCGCTTTCCGGTGTCTTTGTCCTTTGTGCTTGCGCGGGGTTTGCCTTTTTCGTCGGTGGTGATGAGCTCTTCCTGCTCACCCTTGAGGTCTGAGCCGAAGGCGAGAAGTTGAACATTGCGCAGCACTCTGCGGGCCAGACTCTTGTTTTGGGTTTCCTTGCCTGCCCGAGAACTGAAGATCACGTCGACGTAATCGCCGGGGGTGAGGAAGCCGCCGGTACCCACCACTTCGTCAACCTTTACAGCAACGGCGCGAAATCCCACGGGAATCTGGCTGGTTAGTGGGCTGAGTTCTTCGAAGTCGCTCTGGCGCAGTACCGAGCCCTTCAAAACGGTCATCTCAAGTTCTTTGCCAACCACATCGTTGAGTTTGGTAAACCCGGTTTCGACGACAATGGGGTAGGGGATCAGGCTGAGATCTTCCGCTTTTAATTGCGAGCCTTTGGGGAGGTCGCGATTGGCGATCACGATTTTCTGGGCGTAGGTGAAATCACTCGCCCCGGAGGTTTGTGTGGCGACGCTGCGCTGTTGTTCACGCGCTTTGTCTTCCATACTGATCCGATAGCCAATGACGCCCATTATTATTGCGCTAACGATAAGAAGCGCGGCGATGATCTTTAAGGTTCTAGCCTGCATAAGCCAATCCTTTTTCGGCAATGCTGTTACACACTTGACCCGCCTGTTGAATAAAGCGGGTCATCTTGTTGGTTCGGTTTTCTACATCTGTAGGCTGGCATGGCCAACCAGTGGATCTGGTATTCGCGGTACTTCGCCAATAATCGGCAATGTCACCCCGGTGAGGATCGGCGAGGCACTCAGGCGAACGGTACATACACCACCCGTACAGCTAAAAAAGTTCTCGCCGCTGGTGGCGCTATTGACGATGGAGGCCGCAAGCCAGGTTAACGCACCGTTGATTTGGTCGTCGATAATCGGCGCGAGGGCTTGCTCCAGTTCCACGTCGGTACAAGAGCTGTCGCAGGGGTTTTCGACGATGGCGGCGCGCAGGGCGTCTTCAGCTGCGTAGTTGAAACTTTGAATGAGGAAAAAGGCGAGGGCGTAGGCGATAACCGCATAGATTACGCTAAAGAAAACCGGAAACACGAGAGCGAACTCGATTGCCACAGAGCCAGCCTCTTTTGTACGCCGTTGTTGGCGTGAAAATGGCGGTGTTATGTGATCCACTGACGAATTCCTCATATTATGTACCGATTACTTCCAGGTTCCGGCAGCTTTCGTTAGTTGGCGCTGTAATAGGACACGATGTTCAGCGCAAACATACCCAGCATTATCGCGGTCCCGATTGGCAATCCATCATGTTGGACGACTGCCTCTGCATTGCTCGCGATACCCTCGTCATATCGCGTTATGTGTTCCCTTACTGAGTTCGCCTGCTTTTGGGCGAAGGTCCTCAGCACGAATAGCGCTGCCAGTAACAGCACCCCGCATGCGAATACCAGAAGATATTCCAGCGGCGGGTACAGTGGGCTCATTGCCAACAGCAGTTTTACGTCGCCGCCGCCCAGTACACCCTTGATGTACCCCGGCAGTGATAACAACATTGCAATGACGATGTTGCTAACCACTGCTGCGGTATGCCAGTCGTTCAGAGCAACGCCTACCGAGACTGCCAGGAAGCAAACGACTAGCTCGTTGGGTATCCGGCGGCATTGCCAATCAATTGTGCCAATCAGTAATACGATAATATAAGCTGCTAGCACACGTGCTCTAAACGCCTCGCTGTTTTAACTGCATTTCCCTCAATATTAGGGAGTTGTGCCCGCAGCGTTGATATCAGTGTTAATATTGGTGAAGATACCCTGCAGGTCGAGCAGGTTGATTGCGGCGATAATAACGACGATCAGGATCGCTGCCATTACGGCGTACTCAATGGCACTTGCTCCGCGCTCGTCATTTTTTAATTGAACGAATTTGCTTGCAATGATGCTCAACATTTTAAATTCTCCATTTATGGGTCAAATTTCCTAATCACCCAGGCGTGATCCCCCGGTTGTTGGGTGTACTATGATATTTACACACTTCAATGAAAATAAGTAGTTGCCACAGTCGCTTATTGGAACAAGGTCTGGCATTTTCTCGTTATGAAATGGCTGTGTAATAACGGCAAATAGCACATGGATATAGTAGCCGAAATTCGTTATAAAGCGATGGACTTTCTCGCCAGGCGTGAGCATTCGCGCAAAGAGTTGCGAGAAAAATTGCGCAAGCGATATGATGATCACATCCTTATCGATGAGGTTGTGGATACTCTGGAGTTGGAGGGGCTGCAATCAGATAAGCGGTATGTGGAATCTTTTCTTCGTCAACGCGTTGCTGCTGGGTATGGGCCGCTGCGGTTGCGGGCGGAATTGCGTCAGCGCGGTATTTCAGAGAACGAAATTTCGTTGGGCTTGTCGGAGCTATCAGGGGACTGGTTGGCGCTGGCCGAAACAGCATGGCAGAAAAAGTTTGGTGTGGCCGCTGTGGATGCCCGTGAGAAGGCAAAGCAGCAGCGCTTTCTGGCCTATCGCGGTTTTTCAAATGAAACCATTCAGGAACTCCTGTCTTAGCAGGGGTTATTTATCAGGTCATTGTATTTGTGACAAAACAAGGAGCTTTTGTGAAAAAAATTATCGGGATTTTACTGGTGTTGTCCTTTGGCTGGGTGGCGCAGGTTCAGGCGCAATCCACTGCTACTGTGGACTCGACACCGAAACTGGCTGAGTTGGCCGGGCGCTTGAATTTCACTGATCGCCAAAAGCAGCAGCTGGACGTGATTTTGAAGCGCTATACCGAGCAGGCGCGAGCCATCAAGGTCAAGGCGCAGGTCTTGCGCAGCCAAATGCAGGCGGTCACGCTGTCTGAATTGGATAAAAACAAGGTAGAGGCTTTCAGTACGGAATCCGGGAAGATCGCGGCGGATCATACCCGTGCGCTGCTGGATACCCAGCGCGAGTTCTACCGTTTGCTGAGCGCGCGGCAGAAAGCTGAATACACACGTATGCGCAACGAAGCGATCAATAAGGCGAAGCTGAACTAGTATTGACAGGCCTGCGGGCAAAATGGGCGCCGGCGAGGAACTCGTCGGCGCCCTGCGATTACACTTTCTTTAGCTGAATATTATTTTCCTTCAGCCAGTCTGCAAGTGCGCTGGACTGGCTTTCATTACTGACCACCCCGATGCTGGGTTCCACGCCGTCGAGATAAGTGCGTGTGACGCGCAGCAAGTCTTCTCCGGTTGTTTCCAGCACGCGTTGGCGAAACAGGCGGCGTTGTTCCGGATTTCGCCCAAACAGGCGGTTGTGGTAGTCCTGCTTGGCTTCGCCTGCCGGTGAACCGGGCTTATCCAGGCTGGATACAACCCCCAGAATGGCCTGTTCGAGGGCCTCGTCGTCTACCGGTGTATTGAGCATCCAGCTAATCGAGGCACTAAAGTCCTTGAAGGTGTCTTCCACTCTGGGATCCCGGTAGGAATAAAAGCGGAAGGCCGCAGTGTTGGAATCCTGTGACGCGCCGCCGCCGTAGGCACCGCCCTGTTCCCGGATTGCGCGGTGCAGAAAGCCATTGCGCAGGTATACGGAGAGGACACTCAATACGGGGGCGTCGGGGTGGTTTGACGGCACACTGGGATATGCCGCAGCGCAGAAGTTGATCTGCGAATTGGCGATCCAGAATTCGCGGTTGGGCTCCCGCACAGCGGGCAGGGCGAAGCTGTGTGCGTTGGCGCCGCTGAAGTCGTTCCAGATTGGCGTAATCTTGGCTTCGCAATCCGGCATGTGCTCTTCGTCGGCAATCAGTAATAGGCGGCGTGAGGCACCCATTAGTGCCTCGTGCAGCGCCTTGAGCGCGTTTGCGAGGCTTTCCCGGGCGGCGGGGGTGTCCAGCGTGGCGACCCGGGCCTTGAGTTGCTGGGTGCCCAGCAGGCCACTGCTCATCTGACTGAGGCGGGCCAGGGGGCTCATGCCTGCACAGGCTGCAGCCATTGCCAGACCGTGGCCATTGCCGGTGATGCTGGATTCGCGGCGAGAACACATCTGTTTGACCACGTCGACAATGCGCTCGTGTTCGTCGAAACGAACGGATTCCAGTGTGTCGCGCATAAGTTTCGCCTGTTCGGCGACATTGCGTACCAGGGCCTTTGACGACAGGACGACATAGGCACTGACATCCTGCTCACTGTCGATACCGCCGCGCATGCTCGAGTAGGCGGAAATCGAGCCGCAGACCTGGGACTGGCGCGACTGCACCTTGAGGTAGCTCTCGTCTCCCAGCCCCAGCTCAGTCAGCAGGCGGGTGTAGACCGGCAGCAGTGACAGGGCTTGCTCGTCGAGTTCAGGCAATTCAATCAATACCTGCTGGTATACCAGGCCGTTGGTGCCGCTGGCATAGCGGGTTACCGGCAGGCTGCCGTACTGGCTTGAGGAGAACTCCAGTACGGGAATATCGGGTTTGACGTCTTCGAGGCCAATCTTGGGCAGTACGCTCTCGTCTTCTTTCATGTTCTGACGGGCGTTCAGTGCCTCCGTTTGCTCCAGAATGGCTTTAACCTGCTCATCAGACAGCGTGCGTTTGATGTCGGCCAGGCGCTGCTTTTCGGATTGTTCCAGGCGCTGCTGGTACTGTTGGTCCGGCGACAGAACCAGGGTTACCCGGTGGGGGTTGTCGAGCAACGCCTGGGCGAGGCCCTGGATATAACCCGGTTGCTGGATCTTGTGGCGCAGAGAGTCCAGGGCGGGGTCAATATTTAGCGCTTCCGCGGGGTTGCCGCGGTGGGTTGCACTGCCGATGGCATGCATGATCAGTTGCAGACCGTAGGGGTAGCCGTCGCCGCCAATCTCGCGCTGCTGCAACTCAAGCTGGTGGAGCACGGCCTCAACATTTTCCTGGGGGACGCCCTCGCTGGCGACTTTCTCCAGGGTGTCGGTTACGAGCTGTTCGAGGGCTTGCATGTGTTCGGGCTCGCTGCCCTCAATGCCACAGGCCAGTACCATTTCCCGCATGGAGTCCTCCAGGCCGCACATCGGCGAGGGGGCGCTGCCAAGCTGGGTGGTTTCCAGAGCATGAAGCAGGGGGCTGGCGCTGTTGTTGAGCAATACGCCGGCCAGTAACTGTGCTTCCAGCAGGCTCTCCAAATGGGTGCTCTTGCCGAGCAACCAGGCCACCACGATATGGGTTTTGTTACTCGGGTCATCGTCGGCCGCCAGGGGGTAGGCTTCCTGGGCGCGAACCGGCGCGTGGTAGCGTTTTTCGTCGGGAACGCTGATGTGCTCGTCCAGTGCATCGAATTTTGCCAGGGCCAGCTCTTCAAAGCGGGCCTGGTGTTCCGCAGCGGGGATGTCGCCAAAGGTCATGAAAATGGCGTTGGAGGGGTGGTAGTGGCTGCGGTAGAAATGCTGCAGCTGTTCGTAGCTCAGGTCGGGTATGGCCTCCGGGTCGCCGCCGCTGTTGTAGTGGTAGGTCACCGAGGGAAACAGGTATTTGCAGAGGGTGTGCCACAGGCGACTATTGATGGAGCTCATGGCGCCTTTCATTTCATTGAAGACAACGCCCTTGAACACCAGATCGGAGTTCGGGTTGCCGGGCTCGGCGAATTCCAGTCGGTGCCCTTCCTGAGCGAAGTCCAGGGGGTGCAGGCGGGAGAAAAACACCGCGTCCAGGTAGACCTGCAGCAGGTTGGAGAAGTCTTTGCGGTTGCTGCTGGCAAAGGGGTAGGCGGTCCAGTCGGAGCTGGTCATGGCATTCATAAAGCTGTTCAGCGAGCGCCTGATCATCATGAAAAAGGGATCGCGAACCGGGTATTTTTCACTGCCGCACAGGGCAGTGTGTTCAAGAATATGGGCAACGCCTGTGGAGTCTTCCGGCACGGTGCGCAGCGCCACCATAAAAACGTTTTCAGGGTTGTCGCTGCTGATATGGTAGTGGCTGGCGCCGGTTTTGCGGTGGCGATACTCGGTGATATCGATGCCAAGTGCAGCGATTTCCTCGTTGCTGACCAGCTCAAAGCTTTCGAAGCAGGTCGGTGTGGCAATGTGGTTCATAGTCGTCCTTAGTTGATTCGGTAGTCAGACAGTCTTGAAGGATCAGGTTATCACTTTAGCGGAAGACTGTCGTAAAAATCCGTATGGGTTTGAAAACGTCAACTTGTCAGTGATTTGTTGCGGGCTCGGGCAGGGTGAGCTTGACCCGATAGATATGGCGCCAGAGCTTGCCGCCGATCAGCCAGCTGTCGTCGCCGGGGTCGTAGGCAATGCCGTTGAGCACGGCTTCCGCGCGGCTTTGCGTGGGTAGGGTGCGCTCTGTCCAGCTGGCTTGCTCCTGGGCCACCAGCTTGCTGAAGTCCAGCTCGCCTGCTACCCGGCCGTCGGCTGCATCGATGACGAGTACAGTATTGTGTTTCCAACGATTGGCGAGGATATAGCGCCCGTGGCACTCCAGTTCGTTGAGATGGTCGTAGCCGCGCTGAGCGTCGTGTACTCGAATCTGCTTGCTCAGGTTAAAGCCGTCGGGGTCATAGAGTTTCAGAACATCACTGCCGTCGCTCAGCACAAACTGGCCCAGCTGCGAATGAAAACATAGCCCCCAGCCTTCGCCGTCGTAGGCAAATTGGCCGAGCAGGCCAAAGTGGGCGGGGTCAATAATCAGGCCTTTGCCGGCGCGCCAGGTCAGCAGATAGACCTTGCCGCGGTATATCGTCAGGCCTTCGGCGAACACGGATTTTGGCAGGGCGACACCGCGTAGGGCGTCTTTATCTGCCCTAAGTGGTGGGAAGGACCGTGATAATAGTCGCGAGTAGCCATACAGGCCGCTGCTTTCGTAAAGTCGGCCGCCGTGCAACTCCAGTCCCTGGGTGAAGGCTGCGGGGGCGTGGGGATAGCTTTCTACCAGCTGCCAGGTCAGTGCTGGGGGGCGGGCTTCAGCGTTGGCCCAGCCGGCTGTGACCGCGTTAACCACAAGGTAGAATAGAAGCATCGCGGTGATGGGCTTGGCTGGGAACACGGAATACCTTCTCTTAGCGCCGGTTGCGGATTAAATCCCGGATCAGGAAGCGAGCGGGTGATAAATGTTCGCACAGCTCTCTGGCAAGGGGGCGAACTTCCCCGCCAATATAACTGGCCAGTAACTCTGCGCACAATGGCGTAGAGGTCAGACCCCGTGAGCCGTGGGCGACATTGATGTAGAGATTTTGCTGGTAGCGACCCCGGGTTTCAATGCGTGTGCGGGCGTCCTTGCGCAGGCGCCCGTAATCGCGGTCAAAATCTTCCGGGATGGGGAGGGCGCCAACTATTGGCATATAGTCCGGGCTGGCGCAGCGCAGGGCCGCGCGGCCGCCGAGAATGGGCAACTCCCTGTCGGCTAACTCCGGCAGCAATTTACGGAGTTGCTGCCGGTTCCAATCGTGGTCGGCCTCCAGTAATTCGGGGGCGGGGTTTTTCAAATCAAAACTGGCGCCGATGCAATACCGCCCGTTGACCGGCGGCGCGAGATAGCCGTCGTGGCAGATGACGGTGTTGATTTCGTAAGGAATGGCATCTTCTGGCAGGTAACTGATTTGGCCTCTAATCGGTCGCAGAGGGAGAAACGCGCTCTCCGCCAGATTCAGGGCGTCATGGGCGGTGGCGATAACGACGGCGTCGGCGCGGCACAACTCCGTGTCGTTTGCCCCGGCAACGACCCAGCCATCGCCTTGTTGTTGCAGGCTTGTTACCTCGGCCCCGCAGTGCAACTGGATGTGTTCGTGATCCAGCCAGTAGTTGCAGAGGCTGGCTGGCGACAGCCAGCCGGCGCCGGGGTAAAAATGGGCTGCTCTGGGGAGGGGGAAGTCGAGGCCCGTTTCATGGATGTTGGGGAGGCTGCCCGCGGGCAGGTATTGCAGCCAGTCCTGTTTTTCCAGCATCTCTGCCAATGCGGCAAAGTGTTGTTCGTCCCGGTCTGAGCCCGCGATTTGGAGAACGCCGCAAAGCTCGCCCTCTGGTGGGTTGGCTGCGGTTAATGCCTCGCGGTAATAGCTGAGCGCGTAAAGAAAACTGCTTAGGGTAAATTGATTGAGCGGGCCCGGGTCCGGCGACAGCTTGGTGTAGAGCATGCCTTGGGGATTGCCGGAGGCCGCGCCGGCCGGCTGTGCTCCCCGTTCCAGAACGGTGACCCGGTAGCCTCGTGTGGCCAGGGCGTTGGCGGTGCTGCAACCGGCCAGGCCCGCGCCAATTACGGCGATGTGCTTTATTTCCCCACGGCTCGCCGGGCAATGCCAGGTATGCAATGGCGCGAGTTGTTCCAGCACATTCTCTGAATGCTCCGGCGCTGGGGTGTCGCTGCTCTCCTGGGGAAGCTGCTGCCAATCTCCGCAGAGCATTTCGCGTTTGCGGCCGTAGCCCTTGACCTTGTTGACCTTGAACCCTGCACTGCGCAGGCCGCGTTTTACGACGCCGGCGGAGGTGAAAGTGGCATAGCTGCTACCGCGGCCGCTGAGGGTGGCCATGGCGGTGTAGAGGGGTTCCTGCCACATTGCCGGATTGGTGGAGGGGGCAAAACCGTCGAGAAACCAGGCGTCGACTATGGGGCGGGCGCTATTGTCGGTGAGTGAAGGTGAGGCCCGCTGCTCGGTCAGGTGGATCGCCCAATCGGCGTCTGCCAGGGCGGGCAACATGTCGTGGAGATCGCCAAACAATAAATCCAGGCACACGGTGCCGGCGGAAAGACTGCGACGGTGCTGTCCGGGTAGGAGCGGGGGATACTTCTGCTGTAGTATAGAGGCCAGTTCGGCAAGCTCCGGCCAGTGTGAATGCGCGGCGCGAAGGTCTGCCGGGCGCATGGGGTGCTTTTCAACAGAGATATAGTGCAATCGCCAGTTTTGGGGGGCTAATTGCAGCCACAGTTGCCAAGCCAGTAGAAAGTTCAGGCCGCTGCCGAAGCCCGTTTCGAAAATGGTGAAATGTCCCGGCGTGTTGGGATTAAGATTGCTCCAGCGCTCGGTGAGACGGTTGTGCTGAAGAAAAACATAGCGACTTTCTTCAATGCCGTTATCGCGGGAAAAATACACGTCGCCGTAGGTTTCGGCTGACGGTACGCCATTGTCATCCCAGCTGAGGGTCGCTGTATCCAGGGAATAAGGGTTGTGTTGTTGTTTCACAAAAACCTGCGAAGCCGCCTGTGCGCGGTCCTATTTCAAAGCTGCAGTTTACCAGCGAATGGCTCTGTGATGCAGGGTGGTCGAGCGATCGAACACCGCCATGGCCATTTGTGGCTCGGCCTGCTGGTGGCGCTGTGCTGCGTGTTTTGGATTAAACCAGCCGACGCGAAAGCAGTCGATGCTGAGCTAGCTACTGTCACGCTGTCGCTGGCGACAGAACCCCCGACGCTGAATAGTGCGGTGTCGACGGATACCATCGCCAATTTTCTACTGTCGCATATTATGGAGGGGCTGTTGCGCTACGGCCCAGACGGCGAGCTGTTGGGCGGGGTGGCCGAGCGCTGGGAGCTGACAGCGAGCGGCGCACATTTCTGGCTGAGAAAGAACGCCCGCTGGTCAGACGGTAAGCCCGTGACCGCCAGGGATTTTGTGTTTGCCTGGCGTCATGCGTTGCGCCCGGAAAGGGCGTCTCAGTACGCGTTTATCTTTTTTCCCGTGAAACATGCGGAGGCGATCAATCGGGGGGCGATGCCCGCAGAGCGTTTGGGGGTTACCGCCGTCGGGGATTATGAACTGAGCGTAGAGTTTGAACGTCCCTGCCCCTATTTTCTCGGTTTGACGGCATTTATGACCTATATGCCGCTGCGTGAGGACATTGTAGAAAAATGGGGGCGAGCCTACGCCGCAGACGCGGACAAAATGATTACCAATGGGCCTTTTAACCTGGCGAGATGGGTGCACGGTGCGTCGCTGAATTTACAGCGCAATCCGCACTACTGGGATCGCGATGCCATACATCTGAGTGAAATCGATATTCCGTATTTCACTGCGGATGTCAGTGCCCAGTTTAATCTGTTTCGCGACAAGCAAATCGCGCTGGCCTATCTTGATGCCGGTTTGTTGGATGAGGCAATACGGCGGGAGTATCCGATTCGCCAGTTTCACAGCGGCGCCTTGTATTTTCTGGAGTTCAATTTTCGCCCCGGCCGGATTACCGCGAATAAGGCGTTTCGTAAGGCGGTTCAATCTCTGCTTGATCCCGCGCAGCTCGTTAACAAGATTCTCGGCATGCCCGGGATGTTGCCCGCCTATTCCCTGTTTCCCACCACCGTAACCGGGCCTGAGGCAGCCAATGGTGAGCCGCGCCGTTTTCGAGAGGTTTATCCAGCGCGGCGGGTGGCGGCAAACCTTGGCAGGGCGCGGCAATTTCTTGAGCAGGCCAAGACCGAGTTGGGCTTGGAGCGTTGGTCGGCGCTGCATTTGCTTGTTGGTGACAGCCCCAGGGCCGTGCAGGAGGCAGAGTATTATCAATATCTTTTCAAGCATGGCCTGGGGATCGATATTCGGATTGATCAGCAAATCTTCAAGCAGCGCCTCGAGAAAATGAAACGCGGGGAATTTGATATTGTTGCTGCAGCCTGGGGGCCGGATTACGACGATATCATGACTTTCGCGGATCTGTTTTCCTCGTGGAATGACAACAATCGCGGATTATACGTTAACGCGGACTACGACCGCCTGGTGAGGTTTGCGCAGGCGACGGTGGACCAGCAGCAGCGCTTTCAAGCCATGGCGACATTGCAGGATCTCGTCGTGGAAGAGGTGCCAATACTACCAACCTACGAAAGCGTACAACTCTATGTTCAGCATCCTCGGTTGCGGGGTGTGCGGCGGTCTATATTCGGAGGCGATCCAGTATTTCGGGACGCCTGGATAGAGGAGCCATAATGCTCGGCTTTATATTTCGGCGTTTGCTCTCCGGTGCGATTACCATCTGGTTTATTGCTACCGCGACCTTTTTTGCGATGCACGCGGTGCCGGGCGATCCGCTCAGCGGCGACAAGGCGATGTCAGCGGCGGTGCGCGCGCAGTTGGAGCAGCGTTACGGTCTGGATAAACCCCTGCTCACACAGTACAAAATATATCTCTCTAATATGCTGCAAGGTGATTTCGGGATTTCTTTCACTCAGGAGAATCGCCGGGTCAATGACATTATTCGCGAACATTTTCCGGTGTCGGCAACACTGGGTGTGGTGGCCCTGCTGATTGCGCTTTGCGGAGCGGTCGCCGCCGGAGCGGTCGCGGCGCAGTTTCGCAATCGCTGGCCGGATCGCGTGCTGATGATTGCGGTCGTTGCTGCTATTTCCGTCCCGGGCTTTGTTATCGCGGCGGTGGCGCAATTGGCCATTGTGAATCTCAATCGGGCCTGGGGCAGTTCACTGATTCCCGTCGCTGGCTGGGGAAGTGTCGGCCATATCTGGGTGCCGGCGTTGGTGCTGGGGCTGGGGACCATGGCCTATTTAAGTCGATTGATGAGAGCGTCGATGCTGGAGGTGCTGGGCAGCGATTATATTCTTGCGGCCCGAGCCAAGGGCGCTTCGGGTTGGCAGCTTTTCTGGGGGCACCAGATTCGCAATGCCTTGTTGCCGGTGGTGACTGAGCTCGGGCCGGCAATTGCCGCCGTGACCACGGGGGGATTTGTGGTTGAGCTGATTTTCGCGGTTCCCGGCCTCGGGCGGTATTTCGTGCAGGCGGTTCAGCAACTGGACTACACGGTAATTATGGGGACGACGGTTTTCTACGGTGCGTTTTTAGTGTTGATGGTGGTCACGGTGGATATCGCCTACGGCATTATTGATCCGCGTATTCGGGTTCAGCGGGGAGGCCGATGATGACGATCCCCCGCAGTGAATTTGCGCCGGCACCCGACGCCCTCGTTATAACGGATGTTCTGGATCGCCCCAGACCGCGTTCACTATCACTCGGCTTTACTGCAAATCTCGCCGCAGCACTTGTGGTGTTGTTAATGGCATTTGTGATTCTCGGCCCGGTACTCTGGAAGCAGGACCCCTCGCGGCAATGGCTATCGCAAATTTCCAGCGGTCCCGTAGGGGCGGTGTCGGCAAAACTGGTTGGAGATCATGGTGAATGGCGCCCGCAACAGTCGGTACCCCAGATTGCCGCGCTTGCTGCCCATACCGAGTACGTGCGTCTGCAGTGGCCAGGGGCAGGGCGTAGCGTTGCGGTATACCGAAATCTGGCGTCGGAGTCCGGGCTGGGTATGCCCCTGGCGCAAACCGGTGACAGTTACTATGAAGATGTTCTTCAGCTGCGCCCCGTGAAATACCGCTATACCCTCGTCGATGTCGAAAACAATACACCGTTATATTCCCTTGATGTGCTGCCAGAACCCGCGATTTCGGTATTTGAAGCGAGTTTGCAGGGGCTTGTTGCGGAGCGCCCCGGGGGTACCTTGCCCGATTATGTGCGTCTGCCAGCCCACCCTTTGGGCACCGATGCACTGGGCCGGGATATGTTGGCCAGGCTGATTGCCGGCGGTCGGACTTCCCTGTTTGTGGGAATTGTCGCGCCGCTGATTTTTATCAGCTTCGGCTGCTTATACGGCGCGGTGGCAGCGATGCTGGGCGGGTGGTTTGATCAGGTGGCAATGCGATTTGTTGATTTTGTGGTGGCCTTGCCGTTTCTTCTGTTCATGATTTTGCTGCGCGTGGCGTTTGGAATTGGTCCCGGAGAGGACGGGGTGGTGCCGCTGATATTGGCGATGGTGATTATGAGCTGGACTGGAAGTGCGCGCCTGATTCGCGGTCAGGTGTTGAGTCTGCGCCAGCAATCCTATGTCGAGGCGGCGCGTCTGGCGGGGCTGGGGAATCTGCAGATTATCTGGCGGCATGTGCTGCCCAATGTGATGCCGATCATCCTGGTGTGTTTCAGCTTTGCCGTGCCACAGGCGATTTTTACCGAAGCGTTTTTGTCTTTTATCGGCATGGGCGTGGCGCCGCC
>JBFEVY010000089.1:0-11319 GCA_041546665.1 Spongiibacteraceae bacterium
CTCCGGGAACACCTCGACGATGATCGAGGTCAGGGTGACCGCGCCGGTTATCAGCGTATTGCGCAAGTCTGGCGATTGAGTGCGGTGTGCAAATGCGCCAAGGTGAAATTTAGTAATCAGAATGCAAAATCCCTGGGGAGGGGAAGGCATGCTCAAACAAAAGCTGGCTGACGGCCTGGGGGGAGTTAAAGAAGCGCTCCAGGACTGGCTGGGAAATGGTTTTGTGACCCGCGGCCTGGGCTACGGCTTACTGGTCTATCTTGTGGTGTCTCTCATACTGGGGGTGTATTGGAGCTTTGCTCCGCCACTGCCGGAAACCCGGTACTACCAAGACAGCAGCAGTGCCGCGGTAACGGGTACCGCCACCAGCAGTGCGCTGATCGATGTGAGCGAAACCCTGCTCGACAAGCCTGGTGGTTTTATCTATAACGATATCACCCTGCCGGGTCTGTTGATGGACAATATGCCCGCCTGGGAGTACGGCGTATTGATGCAGGTTCGCGATTTGAGTCGTGCCTTCCGTGAGAGTTTTAGTCGTTCGCAGTCCCAGTCCCAGGAGGATGTGGACCTGGCCAAGGCAGAACCGCGGTTTAATTTTTCGGCCAACAGCTGGGCGGTGCCCGCCTCAGAGTCGGAGTATCGCGCGGGTATCAAATACCTGAAATCCTACCGCCAACGGCTCAGCGACGTTAATCAGCCCCAGGCACAGTTTTTCGCCAGGGCGGATAATTTACGCTACTGGCTAGCGGTGGTGGAATCCCGGCTTGGCAGCCTCTCACAGCGCCTCGGTGCTAGCGTCGGTCGGATGCGGGTCAATACCGACCTGGCGAACGATCCCAGTGCACGGCAATCGACGCCAACGCCGTCTGAGCAGCGTGTGAAAACGCCGTGGCTGGAAATCGACGATGTCTTTTTTGAGGCGCGGGGCAGTTGCTGGGCGCTGATTCATTTCTTGCGTGCGGTGGAAGTGGATTTTGCTGATGTGTTGGCCAACAAAAACGCCACGGTCAGTCTGCGGCAAATTATTCGCGAGCTGGAGGGAACTCAGCAAGCTATTTACAGCCCGATGATTCTCAATGGCAGCGGGTTTGGGTTGTTGGCGAACCACTCTCTGGTCATGGCGTCTTATATTTCACGGGCTAACGCGGCGATTATCGATCTCCGTGATTTGTTGTCCCGCGGTTAATGCGCAAGGATGAAAATGATAAATACAGCAAAAGGGGGAAGAGCATTGCGATATCGGCTATCACAAACTGTTTTGGCAGGGGCGCTGGTTTTGCTGGTCGCCTGCGCACAAAGCCCACAGCAGATTCAATTGGCTCCTCAACTTCCTGCTCCAGAGGCGGCGCAGGTTGCGAAATTCCCGGTGCATATTCGGGTCAGTGACCAGCGCGCGAGCAAGGTGTTAGGCAGTCGCGGCGGTGCGTATCGGGATACGGCTACCATTACCCTGGGTAACGATCTGTCTACTGCGGTGCAAGGTCCTCTTAAACAGCATATGAGTGCGTTGGGTTATGACACCGACAGCCTTGGCGCGGAAACTGTTGACCTGCACGTAATTTTTGATCAGTTGGTTTACAACCATCCCGAGGAAGATGGTGTGGGCTACGATATGGATATGCTCGCGCTGGTCAGGGTTGAGGCGGCTCGCGAAGGTGAACATTACGAAGGGCGGTATCAAATCAAGCGCAAGCAGAAATTTTTTAACGCGCCTAGCGATCAACACAATACTGAACTTCTGAATCAGCTTGTCGTGGATGTGTTAAACAATATGCTGGCGGATCAGGATCTGATCAATTTCTTGGCGCGAAAATAAGCGCAGCTTTCAGGGTTTCTTAACGGACGCAACGTCTGAATTCTGACGAAAAGGGCTCTCACCGTGAGGGCCCTTTTTCTTTTCCGGTTTAGCGATATTTTTTGTCAGCGAAGTAAGCAGGAAAGTGAGCTGTTGGGGTGGCTGACTCGTGCAAGAAGGGGTGCGCCAACAGGAGTGTTTCGATGTGGAATTTTGATGCGAGTTAGACGCGCTCCTGGTTCGCGGGAGAACAAGGGCGACTCACTGAAGAGTGAAATAGCGTGAAGCAAAAGAACTGGTGATACTGAGCAGATAGCCCCCGGGATTAAACGTGGGGGCTATCGGTTTAAAGGCCTTAGCGGCCGACGATGCCGCGGGAGATCACTTCCTTCATGATTTCCGAGGTGCCGGCATAAATGGTTTGGATGCGGGCGTCGACATAGAAGCGGGAAATGGGATATTCAACGGTATAGCCGTAGCCGCCGAACAGTTGCAGACACTCGTTTACCGCGCGCAGCTGCATTTCGGTGGTGGCCAGCTTGAGAATGGCTGCGTCATCCACGGTCATGGCGTGCTGCTTGAATTTTTCCATGTTTTGGTCGAGCAGCGCTTTGCTGAGGGCGATATCGGTTTTGACCTCAGCCAGTTTGAAGCGGGTGTTCTGAAACTGACTGATGGACTGACCAAAGGCTTTGCGTTCCTGCACGTAGGCGGCGGTCAAATCGAGTGCGCCCTGTGCCTGGCTTACCGCCTGGGTGGCACAGCCGAGACGTTCGCGGGGCAGCTCCTGCATCAGGTAGATAAAACCTTTGTTTTCTTCTCCCAGCAGGGCGTTGGCGGGCACGCGCAGATTGTCAAAGAACAACTCTGCGGTATCACTGGCGTGCTGGCCGATTTTTTCAATCGACTTGCCTTTGGAAAATCCTGGCAGGCTGGTGTCGACCAGGAACAGGGAAATACCCTTGGCGCCTGCCTGTGGGTCGGTCTTGGCGCAGACAATCGCGAGGTCAGCGAGGATGCCGTTGGTGATAAATACTTTGGAACCGTTGATGACATATTCGTCGCCGTCTTTAACGGCGGTTGTGCGCATGCCGGCCAGGTCGGAACCGGCGCCGGGCTCGGTCATGGCGATACAGCCAACCGCTTCGCCAGTCACCATACGTGGCAGCCAGTAGTCCTTCTGCTCTTGAGAACCGATATTGTTGATATAGGGCGCAACGATATTGGAGTGGATATTGTAGTTGCTGCCGAGGCCGCCATAGCCCAGACGCCCCATTTCCCAGGCGATCAGCTGGTTGATTTCGAAGCTGGCACCGGCCGCGCCGTAGGATTCGTCCAGGTCAACGCACAACATGCCGGCTTCGCCCATGGTGTTCCAGAATTGCCGAGGAAGCTGGTGGTTTTTCTCCCACTCTTCGTAGTGTGGTGCGACTTCCTGCTCCAGAAAGCGCAGTACCATATCGCGAAACAGTGCGATTTCTTCGTTGATACTTTCGGACATTGGGAACCTCGTTTTTAGGCGGATAGTGGTGGGGGCAAAATTTTGGCTGATGGGAGCGGGCGTCACAATGATAGAACCTGACGAAAACATACCATTTTCGGACATTTTATGAGGCTGCGTTGCGGGTTAATTGACATAAATAGGCGGTTATGGAGAATAGTTGCTAACATAAGCGGACATAAAAATAGGCCGTAAGTAGCGATGGCATTGCTGTGAAACAGGAGATCAAACACACGGTTGCAAGTCATTTTGCCCGTGTTCATATCGCTAATGCAGAGCGCATTGGGCTGGATCGCGAGCTGTTGCTGAGAGAGGCTGGTCTTGCTGAGGTGTTGTTGCGGGAGCCCAGGGCGCGTATTGCCCCTCAGCAGTTAGCTGCGATCTTCCGCACGGTGTGGCGCGAATGTGACGATGAAATGCTGGGCTTGACCGAAGCGCCGATTCGCGTGGGGGTTTTTTCGCTTATCGCAGAGCGCATGATCGAGGCGGAAACACTGGGCGACGCGCTGGATGAAATGATGCGCTTCTATCATCTGGTGACAAACAGCTTCCACTTTGAAAAGACTCTCACCGGTGACCAGGCATCGTTCTCCATCGCGCTGACCAAGCCGGAGTATGACCCGGACAATATTCTTATAGAGCTGCTGCTATTGATCTGGCATCGGTTTCCCAATTGGTTGGTGGGCCGGCAGATACCCCTGCGGGAGGTAAGCTTTACCTATTCGCCTAAGGCGTATAAAGAGGAATATCCGCTGCTATTTCCGGGGCCGTGCCGCTTTAAGCAGAGCGAAAATATGTTGGTGTGGCCGGCCGAGGTACTGCGGTGGCCAATTCGCCGAAACCGGGAGCAGCTGCACGCGTATTTGCGGCACGCGCCGCTTCCGTGGTTTCGCAAACAAAAATTTGTTAAAAGTTTTACCGACCAGATAAGTCGATTATTAGAAACGTCGCCCCTGGATCACTCGGCCAGTCTTGCGGAAATTGCATCGCAACTGCATATGACCGAGCGTACACTGCGCAGAAAGCTGACCGAAGAGGGGAGCTGCTTTCATCGCCTAAAAGGAGAAATTCGGCGGGACAGGGCAATTTACTGGTTGAGTAAGGGGGATGTGTCGATTGCTGAAATCAGCCGCTACACCGGCTATACCGACCCGACCGCCTTTATTCGCGCGTTCAAGGCCTGGACGGGGCTGTCGCCGGGTTCGTACCGACGGCGCTTGCTCGCCACCGAGTAAGCACGGACTGAGCTTGAGATTATTGTGCCGGTATCTGATACGCACTTGAGCCGGTGTAAGGAAATATAAAAAGCAGGTTTAAACCTGCAGAAATAGCGGAGGAACGCGCCTTTGATGAGCATCGAGGGGCAAGCCGGCAATTGGCCAGCTTGTGATCTGATAATTTGATGTTTCAAAACAAAGGCTTTTTGCCTCGACGCTTCGGTGCCGAGAAGTTGGATAACATAAAAAGGTAACATTGAATGAAGTTGAAAATCCTTGGCGCCGCAATAGCGGCAGCGCTGGTTGGCGCGTGTTCCATTTCCGATACGCTACAGTTTGGTCAGTCTCCGGCCGATGTTGATGCCGCGCGAATTGTTGAAGCGGACGCTGAGCCGGGTAACTGGATGAGCACCGGACGAACCTACGATGAGCAACGTTTCAGCCCACTCGCACAGATAAACGCTGATAATATTGCCGATCTCGGTTTGGATTGGTCGTTCGATTTCCCGACTAATCGCGGGATTGAGGCAACGCCGATTGTTGTCGACGGCGTGATGTATGTCACGGGCTCCTGGAGCATGGTGTTTGCGCTCGATGCCAAAACGGGCAAGATGCTCTGGCAGTATGACCCCCAGGTGCCGCCAAGTTGGGCGGTGAATACCTGTTGCGACGTGGTGAACCGCGGAGTGGCGGTGTGGCAGGGCAAAGTGTTCTCTGGAACGCTGGATGGTCGCTTGATCGCGGTCGATGCCAAAACCGGCAAGTTGCTCTGGCAAACCCAAACAACCCCGACCGACAAGCCCTATTCCATCACCGGCGCGCCGCGCATTGTGAAGGGCAAGGTGCTGATCGGTAACGGTGGCGGTGAGTTCGGTGTGCGAGGCTATGTCAGTGCCTACGATACCAGCACGGGTGAGTTGGCGTGGCGTTTCTATACCGTGCCCGGCGATCCGTCGCAGCCCTTTGAAAACCCAATCTTGAAAGAGACGGTAAAAACCTGGAAGGGTGGCGAGTGGTGGAAAGTTGGCGGCGGCGGTACGGTCTGGGATTCCATGGCCTACGATCCGGAGTTGGACTTACTCTATATCGGCGTGGGTAACGGCTCGCCCTGGAACCAGATGATTCGCAGCCCGGGCGGCGGTGATAATTTGTTTCTCTCTTCTATCGTCGCCCTGAAACCTGATACCGGTGAATATGTCTGGCATTATCAGACTACGCCGGGCGAGAGCTGGGACTATACGGCAACCCAGCATATGATCCTGGCTGACCTGACAATTGACGGTAAGCCGCGCAAGGTCATTATGCAGGCGCCCAAAAACGGCTTTTTCTATGTGTTAGATCGCGCGACCGGGGAATTTATTTCGGCGGAAAAATATACCCAGGTGAGCTGGGCCAGTCATATCGATCCGAAAACCGGGCGTCCAGTTGAAACCGAAGGCGCGCGATACAAGGATGGAAAGCCTCATATCGTCTCTCCGCATCCCGCTGGCGGCCACAACTGGCATCCAATGAGTTACAGCCCGCAAACCAAGCTGGTGTATATCCCCGCGCAGGAAAATGCCATGGCCTATCAGGCCCAGCAGGATTTTGAGTACAACCCCAAGGGCTGGAACGTGGGCGTTAATTTGGCGGCGGCGGGTATGCCCGAAAATGATCCGGCAACGCGTGCAGCGTTTATGCCGACGATTCGCGGCCATATTTCCGCCTGGGATCCGATAGCCCAGAAAGAGGTATGGCGCGTTCAGCACCCCAATATGTGGAATGGGGGCATGCTCTCTACCGCCGGTAATCTGGTTTTTCAGGGCAATGCTGACGGGCAACTTGTCGCGTATCGCGCAGACAATGGCGATGAGCTCTGGTCGACCAATGCGCATACCGGCGTTGTTGCAGCGCCGATCAGCTACGCGATAGACGGTGAGCAATATATCGCCATCGCCGCAGGCTGGGGCGGCGTGGGCGCATTGACGCTGGGTGAAGTCCTGACCGATGCGAAGGGCGCGGTGAATAACAGCCGGGTGCTGGTGTACAAGCTCGGCGCAGTACAGCAGTTGCCCGAGACAGTGGTCGCCAAGCGCGATATGCCTGAGCCTCCGCCGTTGACCGCCGACGCGGCGACAATCACCAAAGGGCACGATCTGTTTATGGCGAATTGTCATATGTGCCACGGTGACCGCGCGGTGTCAGCAAGCTCTGTGCCTGACTTGCGTTACATGAGCGCAGAGCGACACCAGCTTTGGGATGCCATCGTGTTTGGCGGCATACTGAAAGATAAGGGCATGGTCGGCTTTTATGATCGCTTGAGCACTGAGGATGTGGCTGCAATACACGCTTATATCATCAAGCGCGCCCACGATGTGGTCGAAGGAAAAGAGTAGTCTCGGTTAGGCTGCAGTGTGGAAATTAGCGGGGCCTTAGGGCCCCGCTTTTTTTGCCTGGGGTTATCGCGCGGGTTACGCGCCCAATACTGCGCGGCGGATGTCGGCGTGGTCTGGCCCGGCGAGTCGGGGGCCGAACTGTGACACTACGGTCGCTGCGGCGCGACTGGCCAGCTTGCCGGCACTGCAATGGTCGTGGCCGTGGCTGATCGCATACAGGAAGGCTCCCGCAAACATGTCACCGGCACCGTTGCTGTCGACCGCTTTCACCGCATGGGGTTCGATTTCGTGCAGGGTGCTGCCGTCGTAAACCAGTGCGCCCTTGGCGCCAAGGGTAATAGCAAAGGCTTTGGCAACCTTTTTAATCTCGGCGATGGCGGTGTCCAGCGAGTCGCTTTCCGCCCAGCCCAGGGCTTCGGCTTCATTGCAGAACAACAAGTCCACACCGTTGCCGATCATTTCTTTCAAACCGTCTTTAAAGAAGGACACCATGCCGGGGTCAGAGAAGCTCAATGCGGTTTTTACCCCGTTGCGCTCGGCAATTTCGCGACCTTTGATGGCAGCGGCTCTACCGGTATCCGAGGTGACCAGATAGCCTTCGGCGTAATAATACTGCGAGTCGGCCAGGGCGGCTTCGTTGAGTTCTTTGACTGACAATTCCGCAGAAATGCCGAGGTGGGTGTTCATGCTGCGCTCGGCGTCAGGGCTGATCAGCACCAGACATTTTCCGGTAATCCCGGGGTCTTTGGGAGAATGGAGGTCGGTGTCGACGCCGGCATTGCGGATGTCGTCGAGAAACAGCTTGCCAAAATCATCATCGGCGACTTTGCAGGAGTAGTAGCTCTTGGCACCAAACCATGCGGCGGCGACAACAGAATTACAGGCTGAGCCACCGCTTGCCTGTTTGGAGTGAACCAGATGGCCTTTCAGGTGTTCCAATAACTCGTGCTGGCGATCTTCGTCTACCAGGGTCATCAGGCCCTTATCGACGCCCATGGTTGCCAATTCGTGGTCATGAACCTCGATCTCTGTGTCGACAAGCGCCGCGCCAATGCCGTAAAGGTGGTATTTTTTCATCATATTAAGCAGTTACTTACTGTAAGGTGGAGCTATTATCCGTGCTCTGCGTTGTAATGCAATCTCAAGGTCTGTTGAATGTCTGCCCGTAAGAAATCCAAACTGTCATGGCTACACCGGCGTTTTGTCGTATCACTGCTGATTAAGCTGAGTATTGTCGGCGTGGTGGTGGGCCTGGCACTGCTGGCCTGGTGTGATGCCCATGTGCGGGGTGCATTCGACGCGCAGCGTTACGATCAGCCCGCTAAGGTCTATGCGCGGCCTCTGGTACTGGCAAGCGGCGCGATTCTGACGGCCTTTGAGCTGGAGCGTGAGTTGAAGGAAGTGGGTTATCGTCCCAGCCGCCTTACGGCATCACCGGGAACCTATTTTCGGCAGGGAGATCATTTCTCAATTCACCTGCGACCGTTTAATTTTGCCGATGGACCGAAACCGGCGCGGCGCGTCGAAGTGGAGATGGGCGCGACAACGGTGGCGGTGGTGCGCGACGACCTTGGCAACCGCGTGCAAGAGGCCCAGCTCGACCCGATGATTATCGGTGGCGTCTATCCCGGCCGCCATGAAGACCGCTTGATGCTCGATCTGCAGGAAACTCCGCGGATGCTGATTGAAAGCCTGCTGCTGGTAGAAGATCAAAACTTTTTCCAGCACCACGGCATCTCGCCGCGCAGTATTGCCCGGGCGATGCTGGTGAATCTCAAGGCGGGACACACGGTCCAGGGGGGCAGCACGCTTACCCAGCAATTGGTCAAGAACGCCCTGCTCAGTAATGAGCGCAGTATCTGGCGCAAGGTTAAAGAAGCTGCAATGTCCCTGCTTACCGAGTTGCACTACAGCAAGGAGCGGATTCTTGAGGCCTATCTGAATGAAGTCTATCTCGGTCAGGAGGGCAATCGTGCCATCCATGGCTTTGGTCTCGCTGCGCGGCATTATTTCAACCGCCCTGTAGATGAACTCGATCTCGGCCAGACGGCGATGTTGGTCGGCCTGGTAAAAGGGCCGTCTTACTACGACCCCTGGCGCCACCCCGAACGTGCCAAAACCCGCCGCAATATTGTGTTGGGCGAATTGGCGGAGCGGGGCTGGTTGACGCCGGAACAGTTGGACGCCTGGAAAAAGCAGCCGCTGACCCTGGCGAAGTCCTCTGCGCTTGACGGCGTATTCCCCGCTTATGTAGATCTGGTTCGTCGCCAGTTGAGTCGCGATTACGAACGCAGTGACTTACAAACCAAGGGGCTGCGGATTTTTACGCCCTTTGATCCTACCTTACAGCGTCGCGCCGAGGTCGCCACCGCCCGGGCACTGAAACAGTTGGGGGATAAGGCGGAGGATTTGCAGACGGCGATGGTCGTCACCCGGGTAGACAGCGGCGACGTGGTCGCCGTTATCGGGGGGCGCAGTCCCCGCTATGCCGGGTTTAATCGGGCGCTGGATGCACTGCGGCCGATTGGCTCGCTGGCCAAGCCTGCGGTATACCTCACCGCCCTGAATATGCCCCAGCGTTATAACCTGGTTACGCCGATTCGCGATGAGCCTTTGTCGGTGCCCAATGCCGACGGTTCGTTGTGGCGGCCACAAAACTATGAGCGGGTCGCCCACGGCCGGGTGCCGCTCCATGAAGCCCTGGCGCATTCCTATAACCTGGCCAGCGCTAATCTCGGGCTGGATGTCGGTTTGGACAAGGTCATGGCAATGTTCAAGCGTCTGGGTATCAAGCGGCCATTACTGGAAGTGCCGTCGATGCTGCTCGGTGCCGCTGAGCTGGCTCCGATTGAGGTGGCTGCAATGTACCAGACCATCGCCGCTAACGGCCGCTACGTGGCCCTGCGGACCATTTATGCGATTACCGATGCCGATGGAGAACCACTGGCTCGCTATCCCCAGCGGCCGACCCAGGTGATTGACGCGGCGCCGGTACACTTGCTGCAGTATGCAATGCTGGAAACCATGCGGGTGGGTACCGGCAAGACCGCCTACAACGTATTGCCCAAGGATTATCGCGTTGCGGGCAAAACGGGCACCAGCAACGACACCCGCGACTCCTGGTTCGCGGGCTTTGCCGGTGACTATATGGCGGTGGTGTGGATGGGCGCGGACGATAACAAACCCACCGGTCTGACCGGGGCGGGTGGTGCACTGAAGGTCTGGCGGCAATTTATGGCCGAGGCGAGCACCCAGCAGATGCCCTTTATGGAACAGGGCAATATCGATTACGAATGGGTGAATTCCGTTTCGGGCCTGCGCAGCCAGTCCTGGTGTGAGAACGCCCAGTATATGCCCTTTATCGCCGGTAGCGCGCCGACCGAGAGCGACGGCTGCGCGCCCAGCGGCGAAAAAGTGTGGGGCTGGTTTCGCAAGGTTTTCGACTAGGAGCAGTTAACAGACCCTAGCGGATTTCCCGAATGCTCGCGGTGTAGCCCCCCTGAGGCGCGGGCACCAGATCCAGAAATTGGTTGATGCAGTCGGGGATTTCTTCGCTGCGGTGGCTGACAAACAAGATACGGGTTTGACCGTGGGCGGCAATCTGGTCAATGGCGCCCAACAGCCGCGCCTTTTGCTCACCATCCAGGCCGATACAGGGTTCATCGAGAATCAGAATTGGCGGCGACTTCACCATTGATCGGGCGAGTAGAATCATGCGTTGTTGGCCAAAGGACAGGCGGTCGAAGCGCTGATGTTGTTCCGGCAACAGGTCAAAGGCATCCAGCCAGGCGAGCAGCTGCTGACGCTGAGCGTCACCGTAATCCTGATACAGTCCCACCGAGTCGAACAGACCGGAGGCGATCACGTCGATCACTTTGGTGCGCTTCAAGTGATTGAGTTGCAGCTGGGTGTTAAGCAGGCCGAATTTGGCTTTGATTTCCCAGATGCTTTCGCCGCTGCCCCGGGGCTTGCCAAACAGCGCTACCGATTGCCCCCAGGCTTTTTCATTTTCGCCGCAGAGCAGTCCCAGTAATGTCGATTTGCCCGCGCCGTTGGGGCCACTGATACAGCAATGCTGGTCGGGCATAAGGGACCAGTTGATGTCACTCAGAACCTGCTTGCCACGGAAATTGACGTTGACGTTGCGCAGGGCAATTACCGCCTGATCCTCCGGCCAGGGCTCAGCCTTGGCAATGGGGAGTGGTTTGCTGAAATGGGCGCGCACCTGATGGCGACGTTTGATTTCGGCGCTGCTGCAATGCTCAGTGATCACACCGGCCTCCATCACCTGGACATCGTCCATGCCGTCAGGAATGTCGCTGGCGTCCTTTACCAATAGCAATAACGGCGTGCTTGAGGCGACTAGCTCGTCTAGCAGTGAGCGCATTTCCTGTTGGGCTTGGCGGTCCAGGCCTTCGAGCGGGTTGTCGA
>JBFEVY010000295.1:0-4596 GCA_041546665.1 Spongiibacteraceae bacterium
GGGTATGGTGCGTTCGGGGCGCTCAATATCGAGCAGGTTTTTATTCTGGCTTGGGTGTTTACTTGTGGCGCCCGGGCTCTGGGCCGAAAGTGTTCAGGGGCCCAAGGTCTATGGCAAGGTTAATTTGAGTCTCGAGGCGGTCGATAATGAGGGCGCGGGAGCGAGTGTTCGGGGGCGGGCGTCTGCTGAAGTTGATCAGTGGGAGTTAAACTCAAATGGTTCGCGCGTCGGTGTCAAAGGGAGCTTGCCTCTGGACGATAGTCGCCTGACGGCAATTTATCAGGCCGAATTTGAAGTCTATGTTGATGACGGCGACCGGAATGGCTCGACCTTTTCCCAGCGCGATATTTTTGTCGGGGTGAAGGGGGATTTCGGTCAACTGCGGGCGGGGAGAATGGTGCTGCCGTTGCGGGCAACAGAAGGCAAAATTGATCACTTTAATGATCTCCGTGGTGATCTTGGCGAGTTGATTGCCGGTCAGAATCGTTCAAGCAATGTCGTGGAATACCAGTCGCCCAAGTTCTGTGACGCGATCACCGCTAAATTCGCCTTTATCCCTGCCGAGGGGGATGACGCTGACGCTGATGGCGAGGAGGAAGATGGTGTGGCGGATACGATTTCCTCGTCGATTGTGTTCGACGATGGCCACTACTACGCCGCCCTTGCTTATGACCAGGATCAGGATGCACAGCGCAGCGTCGATGGCTTGGAGCGTGGGGATATTCTGCGGGGTGTCGTCGCCTTAAAGCAGGATGCTTTGGAGCTGGGGGCGCTGGTGCAGCAGGTTAAGGACGCCGCACCCGATAGCGAGCTTCAAGACACCAGTTATTTTCTCAGTACCGCCTATACCTTGGGGCGGGTCAAGCTCAAGGCACAATACGGCTACAGCGAGGGGGGCGTAACCGGCGAGGTAGGCAAGCTCTACGCCGCAGGCATGGACTACTCATTGAGCAAAAATGCGGTGTTGTTCGGTTATTGCTCCGGGTTGTCGCTTGATGAAGCGGGGTTGGACGACCGTACCCTGGGTGTGGGTATGGTGCTTAAATACTGAGTCGTGTTACCTGCTGCCGGATGTTGTCTGGCAGCAAAAACGCTGGATAAGTTGTTGCAGCAGCGAAACGGTCGGTGCGATCTGATCCATACCCAGAAACTCGTCAGGCTGGTGGGCTTGGTCAATGTGGCCTGGCCCGAGTACCAGTGTTTGCATACCGAGTTGTTGCAGGAATGAGGCCTCGGTGGCGAAGCCAACGGTTTCCGCGGGATGGCCGCAAAGGGCTTCGACGACTTTTACCAACTCACTGTTTGCCGCCTCCTCAAAGGGTGGGATGCCGGGCATCAACTCCCGCAGGCCAATGTCGATACGGCGTTGTTCAGCAATGGGTCGCAGTCGTTGGCGAATCAGCTCACGGGTGACCTCCAATTCCATGCCTGGAATTGGCCGAATATCAAAGTGTAGTTCGCATTCGCCGCAAATCCGGTTGGGGTTGTCGCCGCCGTGCACACAGCCAAAATTCATGCTCGGGCCGGGGACGTGGAATCCAGGGTGATGGTAGCGGGATTGCAGCTCGCCGCGCAGTGCCAGCAGTGCAGTCATCACCTCGTGCATGGCCTCAATGGCGTTGTTGCCGAGGGCGGGGTTGGAGCTGTGGCCGGATTTTCCGGTGACTGTAACGGCCTCCATCATCATCCCCTTGTGAGCGCGGATTGGCCGAAGTCCGGTCGGCTCGCCAATAATGGCATAGCGGGCGCCGGCCACATCGGCTGCGACCAATTCGCGAGCGCCGTCCATGCTGCTCTCTTCGTCGGCGGTGGCCAGAATTATCAGGGGGGCGTCCTGGCGCCCTTCGCCCAGCAGTCGCTGCTCGATCATGGGTTTTATGGCTTCAATGGCGAGGGCAAAAAAGCCCTTCATGTCTGCGCTGCCCAGCCCGTAAAAACGCTGATCTCTCTCGGTGAGTGTGAAGGGGTCACTCTGCCAGCGGCTGTCGTCAAAGGGTACGGTGTCGGTGTGGCCTGCCAGTACCAGGCCGCCGTTGCTGCAATTGGGGTGGCCGCCTAGTACGGCGACCAGATTGGCCTTATTGGGCTGGGTTTTCAGTGGTGTAACCTGGACGGCAAAGCCCAGTTTCTCAAGCCAGCCGGCGAGTTGGTCGATGACCTCCCGGTTGCCCATATCCCAGCGCGGGCTGGTGGCGCTCACAGACGGCGTGCCGATAAGGCTGCTCAGCATTTCAATAAGATTGGGTGTGTGCATCTAGGCGGCTCGAGATGGTAGAGCCGTTATTGTAGGGGGAGTTTGGTGGCGAGGGTAGCGTTTCGCGGGGGTGTTGGGCGGTCGTGGGAAATCGCGACCGCCCGCGAAGGCTTAGGGGGCAAAAAAGCCTTTAAAGAAGAAGAAGAAAATAATAGCGAGCAGTGCGCCAGCCGGCAGTGTAATCAGCCATGACAGGAAGATATTGCCGATGGTGCGCATATTAAGTGCGCCGACGCCGCGAGCGAGCCCCACGCCGAGTACTGCGCCAACCAGGGTGTGGGTGGTCGAAATCGGTAAGCCTGTTGCGGAGGCGACGACCACGGTTGAGGCGGCGCCCAGTTCGGCGGCAAAGCCGCGGCTGGGCGTCAGCTCGGTGATTTTGGTGCCGATGGTGGCGATAACTTTAAAGCCGTAGGTTGCCAGGCCGAATACAATGCCGCCGCCACCCAGCAGGAGTACCCACCAGGGCAGTGCCGACTTGGACGCGATTTCGCCGCCGGACTGCACAATGCTGACAATGGCCGCTACCGGGCCGATGGCGTTGGCGACGTCGTTGGAGCCGTGAGCAAAGGCCATGGAGCAGGCGGTAAACACCATTAGCACCGCGAAAACACGCTCAACGTCAGCAAAGCGATCATTGGCAAAGCGGCGGTTTGGGTCGGTTGTTTGGGCGCGGGGCTTGATGCGTGACAGGAAGGCTTGACCTACACCGGTGACAATCAGGGCGGTGATGACTGAAACGCCCATAGACTGATAGAAGGTAAAGCCCAGGCCGATGTGCTTCAGTCCCTTGGTCATGGTGACCATGGAAATCATAAAGCCCACCAGGAACAGGTAAATCGGGATGTAGCGCTTGGCGGCTTCGAAGGGGTTGTCACGGCTGAGGATGAGCTTCTGCGCGCTGATGAACAGGGCAAAGGAAATACTACCAGCCAGTACCGGGGAGACCACCCAGCTGGCGACGATCTGCCCGACTTTTCCCCAGGCGACGGCATCAGTGCTGACCCCAACCGCAGTAAAGCCGACAATCGCGCCGACAATGGAGTGAGTGGTGGAGACCGGCCAGCCCATCATGCTGGCGATAAACAACCAGGTACCGGCTGCGAGCAGCGCGGAAGCCATACCGTAAACCAGGAGTTCCGGGGTGTCGGCAAAATAGGCTGAGTCGATAATGCCCTTGCGGATGGTGGAGGTAACCTCCCCCCCGGCGAGGTAGGCGCCACAAAATTCGAAAATCATGGCGATCAGGATGGCCTGCTTGATGGTCAGGGCTTTTGAGCCTACGGATGTCCCCATGGCATTGGCAACGTCGTTTGCGCCGACGCCCCAGGCCATGAAGAATCCGAAGAGGCAGCCCAGCATAAGAAGAAGCTGGCCGTGCTCTGCAATAATTGACATGGTCGTACCTTTTAAATGTGTATCAGCGAATTCTTATCGTCAAAGCCGTAGCTTAACGGGCTATGACTATTTGTAGTCGTGAGCCAACCTTCTGCGCGTTGTCGGCGAGATCTCCGATCCAGCTGATCAGCTTGTAGAGGAACATCACGTCCACCGGGTTGAGGTCTTTTTCAATGGCAAACAGCGCGCCGTTGAGATCGGCTTTCAGTTTGTCGTTTTCATGCTCAAAGGTGTCGAGTTGCTCGATCAGTTTTTCCACAAATTCGGCGTCGGGCCCCCGGAAGCCGGTTTCCAGCAGTTCGTCCAGCTCTTCAATGGCTTTTAGGGCGAGGGTGCTGGCTTCGACCGAGTGATTGACGAAGTTGCGAAACTGATCCAGCAGCGCTTCCGGTGGGGTCATCTTGCGGCCGAGGATAAGGCCGGCAATATCGCGGGCGCAGTTGGCTATGTGATCCTGAGTGCGCAGCAGTTCCAGTACGTCGCCCCGGGGTACGGGCAGGAACAGGCTCTTGGGAAGATTGAGTCGAAGTGACTTTTTTAACTTGTCGGCGGCCACTTCCATGTCAACGATTTTCTGTTGTTGGGTAGCTGCAGCGTCCCAATCGCCAGCAATGGCGGCGTCGATAAATGCCGGCAGCTCAGCGGTGCAGGCCTGGACGCTTTCCATATGTTTCTGTAGCGGGCCGAACGGGGACTTGCCAAACAAGTTGCTCAAAGGGCTGATGGCCACGGCGATACTCCTGTCATTTGGGACAAACTGTGGCCTGCATTATAGTTTGACCTCTCCGGCCTCACCACCCGGATATTGTAGAAAAAACAAGGCTTTTTTCGCTGATATGTAATAATTTTGTCATAGTATTGATGTAGCAGGATTGGTTGTATAACGCGCTGATGCGAGCAAAATGATGACGAATAATATTTCTGCGGGCCCCCTGGACACCGGA
>JBFEVY010000224.1:0-6006 GCA_041546665.1 Spongiibacteraceae bacterium
AGGGGATAGTTAAAAATGTAATCTTGAATTGAAACAGGGTTCGATAGTATCACAGGATTTCCGGTGACGCGAAATCCTGTGCCTGACTGATTCAGGAGCTTAAACCGGGCCCCGGCGGCGCATGGGGCCTCGTTTTCAGTCGTGGGAGGCGCTGTCGTCCCGGCCGGCGCCAATTTTGCGATCGGCTTTCCACATGAGCTTTTTGAACAGGTGTGAAAGCTTGCCGCGCTTGCCTTTGCGGAGTTTGTCCTCCTCGCTTACCAGCCAGGCGATCTGAATAACCCGGCGCTCGCCCTGAAACGGGCGATGGCCGTGGAAGGAGTTATCGGCACGCTTGAAAGCGACCAGAGTACCAAATTCAGGGCTGATTTCGGGAACAACGGTGTCTTCGATGTCGTCGATGCGATTGAGAAAGCGCAGGCAGCCGCCGGAGTTGATGTCCCAGTCTTGATTAAGGTAGAGCAGCGCCGTGGCGATTTTGGACTTACCATCGGTGTGTATTGTGCCGTGCCGTTTGTTCAGGAAGCGGCTGATGGAGATATAGGTCGGGTACTGGGACAGTCGCTCGATATTTAGCAGCTCGCCGATAGCGTCGGCAAAGGCCGGAGCGGTGAGATCGTCGATTAGCCGGTTTATGGATTTCCCGCACTGTTCCGCTTCGTAGGGTAGGTAGCCCGCGCCTTTGAATGTCGGGAAATCCGAGCTCAGTGGGCCTTTTGCCTCGCTGGGCAAAAGTTGCCTGGCGACAAAAAAATTAAAGGGTGTTGTGTTAACCAAGGTGTCTTGTTGCTGAAGTCTGGCTGGGTCGAGCCAGTGTGAGTGCGTGGGGGCGACGGCCATAGCTGCGGTCATGAATATCTCCCCGGTGGGTGTTACCACCGAATCTGGGCAGCCTTTCAGGCTGTATTGTTATCTCGAAAATCCCAGTCCAAATACTACACTTTTGTGGCGCGTTTGTGAATTTGGTGTTTCATCAAGAGCGTCGTCGAAAAGCCACTGCTCAGGCTTATTGCGGTGTGGTGGGCAGCTCGATTAAGGTGCGGGGTTGTAAGCGTAATTTTTGCCAATTGATTGGAGGAAGAGCGAAATGACAAATGTGGCGGTGGTGCTATGTGGTTCGGGTGTCTACGACGGTTCCGAGATTTATGAAAGCGTGCTGACATTTTTGGCGCTGGAAGAAAATAACGCCAGTTACCAGTGTTTTGCACCGAATATCCCGCAGATGCATGTGATCAATCACTACACGGGTGACGTTGCGGAGGGTGAAACCCGGAATGTGTTGGTTGAAGCGTCCCGTTTGGCCAGGGGCAACTGCAAGGATCTCAGTGAAGCACGTGTAGAAGACTTTGACGCATTGATTGTTCCGGGTGGTTTTGGCGCGGCAAAAAACTTGTCTGATTTTGCGGTGAAGGGGGCGGATATGACGGTGCTGCCTGAGTTTCTGGCCTTTGCTCAGGGAATGCACAAGGCTGGCAAACCCGTGGCTCTGGTGTGCATTGCGCCTACGATGGCGGCAAGGATTTTTGGCGCAGGTGTGGCCTGCACCGTAGGCAACGATGCCGAGGTCGCGGCGGCAATTGACGCCATGGGTGGCAAGCATCAGGCTTGTCCTGTCGACGAGGCCTGTGTTGATAGGGTAAATAAGCTGGTGACAACGCCGGCGTATATGTTAGCAGGCAGTATCTCTGAGGCGGGTAAGGGCATTCGTCGCTGTGTTGCCGAGCTGTTGGGGATGATCTGATTCCGGCTGGCTATTGCCGGGTGCGGCGGCTATGCTTGCCGCCGTGTTCTCCTAAGCCTTTAAATTCCTGATGCCGCGTTTGTTCTACAGTGTTTTTTTCTATCTTTTGCTGCCCTTGGTGTTGCTGCGGTTGTGTTATCGCGCGCTGAAGGCGCCGGACTATCGGCGTCGCATTGGTGAGCGGTTTGGCTTTTTTGCCAAGCCGGGCCAGCACGGCGGGCTGTGGGTGCACGCGGTGTCTGTGGGGGAGGTGATCGCTGCGGCACCTCTGGTAGAACATTTTCTGAAGGCGGAGCCGGCCTTGCCGGTTGTTGTCACAACCATGACGCCGACGGGCTCTGAGCGGGTGCGCTCCTTGTTCGGTGACCGCGTTTTTCACGTTTACGCCCCCTATGATTTGCCCGATGCAGTGGCGCGGTTTCTGAACCGGATTCGCCCCGCCGCCGCCGTTATTATGGAAACGGAAATCTGGCCGAATATGGTGTGCCAGACGGCGGCTCGGGGTGTGCCGGTGATTCTGGCCAATGCCCGCTTGTCGGCGCGCTCTGCGAAGGGCTACCAACGTTTGCCACGCCTCACGCGGCAGGTCTTTTCGCGGTTTTCCTCGGTTATGGCGCAGGCGGAGCCCGATGCCGGCCGCTTTGCAGCGCTGGGGGTGTCAACACAGGCGCTGCAGGTCACCGGAAGCGTTAAGTTCGATGTCGAGATTCCTGAGGCGCGGCGTGACGCGGCGGCGTCTTTGCGGGCCTCGTGGGGGCAGCGGCCGGTTTGGATTGCCGCCAGCACCCATGCCGGCGAAGACGAGATTCTACTCGCAGCTCATCGATTGGCGTTGCGAAAGGCCGCGGATTTGCTGCTGATAATCGTGCCCCGTCACCCAGAGCGCTTTCAGTATGTTGCCGGCCTGGTGAGTGAAAGCGGTTTGGGCCTCAGTCGGCGCAGCCTGGGTGAACCCGTGATTGGCGCTACCCAGGTATTGCTGGTCGATACGATGGGGGAGTTGATGACCTTTTTTGGCGCGGCGGACCTGGCCTTTGTAGGTGGCAGCCTGGTGGCGCGTGGCGGCCACAATTGCCTGGAACCCGCTGCCTGGGGCCTGCCGATTCTTACCGGTAATAGCGATTTTAATTTTGCCGAGGCCAGTGCCCTGCTCGAAGAGGCGGGGGCGAAGCTGTGCATTGACGATGCGGCGTCACTCGCTGCCGAGATTGGTTGCTTGCTTGAGGAGCCTGAGCGCAGGCAGCGTATGGGCAGTGCTGCCAAGGGGGTGGTTGAGGCCAATCGCGGTGCGCTGCGGCGCCAGATTGGGATTATTGAGTCTACGCTGCGCCGCTGACCCGAATTTACTCAGCCCGAGCCGGCGGCGCAAAAATAGCGACTTGTGTTATTGGTCGCTCAGTTTTTTCGGCGCGGCGTTCTCCAGCCATTTATTTAGTTCGGCGATGTCGTTGGGGCTCAGGGTGCCGGCATTCAATTTTAGTTTCAGCACATCAATAACATAGTCGTAGCGGGAGTTGCTGTAGTCGCGGATGGCGGCATACAGATTGCGCTGCGCATTGAGCACATCGACAATATTCCGGGTGCCTACTTCATAACCGGCTTCGGTGGAATCCAGGGCGCTGCGCGCGGAGATGGTGTTGAGCTTGCGCGCTTTTACCGTCTGCACGTCTGTGCTTACCGCAATATGCTGGGCGCGGGTGCCGCTGACAACCTGGCGCTGGGCAAGCTGCGCATTGTTCAGTGCGGCGTTGTACTGTTCATAGGCCTGGCGACGGCCGGCGGAGATAGCCCCGCCGGCGAAGAGGGGCATACTCAGTGTAATGCGTAAGGCTTCAGTCTCTGCTGAATTGTTTGGTGGCGTTGAGAAGAGGCCCTGGGGTTTGTATTTTCGGGTGCCGTCGACATCGTCATTGGAGTAATTGAAGCTGCCTGTGACGGTTGGCAGGTGCTTGGCCTTTGCCGACTGGGCGGACTCATAGGCCGAGGCTTGGCCAGCATGAGCGACTTGCAGTTGCTTGTTGTTTTTCAGGGCGAAATCGACCCACTGCGCGCGATCCGCCGGCTCCGGAAGCACGATAGGGAAATTGTTCTTCAGCGGCCACAGGGTGCCGTGGTCCTGTCCGGTCAGAATGCTCAGGTTCTCCCTGGCAATGGCCAGTTGTCCCTCAAAGCCCAGGCGTTGGGCGACGGTGCCGTCATACACGGCGCGGGCTTCGTGGACGTCGGTAATCGCAATTAGGCCAACGTCGAAGCGCTGCTGGGTCTGTTCAAGTTGGCGCTTTGCGGCGCGTTCTTCCGAGCGGGAGGCGTCCAGGTTTTCCCTGGAGCGCAGTACATTAAAGTAGGCCTCGGCGACGCGCACAATCAGTTGCTGTTGTTCGTAGGCTAGCTGCGCTTCCGCCTGCTCA
The DNA here is from genome assembly GCA_041546665.1 of Spongiibacteraceae bacterium. Lineage (GTDB taxonomy): Bacteria > Pseudomonadota > Gammaproteobacteria > Pseudomonadales > Spongiibacteraceae > Spongiibacter. The sequence continues at coordinate 4,150 of JBFEVY010000224.1, forward strand.
CTGACTTTTTTACCCGCTTTAAAGCTGAACCAGGCAGGCAGGTCGAAAATCGCCTGACTTAAGGAGATCGAATAGGATTCCGTTTCCAGGTCGCTTGTCGTACGCTGATTAATAATTTCGTATTGCGGATTAAGCGTGCTTCCATTGCTTGTCACCGTATAGGCTTCTGCAGTGGTATCGGATTCCTGATAGTAGGCCTGGCCGCTAACCTGGGGCAGCAGTGCCGCGCGGCTTAGCGTTTCGGTTTCTTTGTTGGCCCGGTAGGTCGCTTCAGCGGCTTTGAGCTGCGGGTCATTCTTTACGGCGAGTTCGTAGACGTCCAGGAGTGTGTCAGCATTCGCAGAAATGACGGGTGCAGAGGCAAAAACGGCTACCAGACATGCCGAGAGCAGATGACGTTTGGCAATCATAGCGTTAACCTGTTTTCCTATATGTCGAGAAAGGGCGACGTTAAGATAGGGCGAAAGGCCGGGTCTTTGACGCGTCGCTCCAAAAATGAACTGGGAGTTTATCAGACTCGAAGGGGATGGCATTGAATATTAACGAAGTTTATGGAATATCCGGGTGAGAAACGATGGTTATCGGGTAGATCTCAGCGCCCATCTGGCGGACTGTGAGATGAATTACCTGCGTTTGCGCAAGCTGCTGCCGGCAGACCTGTCGGCGGGAGAGACCCTGCGTTATGCTATTGGCGGTAGCGAGATGCATTTTGAAGTGCTTGAGTGTGCCCCCTATACCACCATGTTGTCTCTACAGTTGCTGCGCCCGCGTTGCGAGCACTGGCCGAGCATGACCCTGCAATTGCGGGTCTATCACGATGCGGCGGTGGCGGAAGTGGTTGGTGGTGAGCGTCCGAAGCCCTTTCTTCCCCGCTATAACTATCCGAATCGCGCGATGCACCACCGGGATGAGAAGGCCCAGCTCAACACCTTTCTCGGTGAGTGGCTGAGCCGCTGTCTGAGCGGCGGTCACCGGGTTGATGCAATGCCTCAGAGTTTGTTTGAGGCGTGATGGTGGCGGTCTTCGACACAGGTCGCACTACCGTAATTTAATTCTGGATTTGCCAAAGGGTGTCCCGTATAAACGGCAAAAAAGGCAAGGATTTTGGCCAAATTATCTGAAGACAAACCGCTACTTGTTGTCCAGCTGAGTGATTGCCACCTCGGTGCTGGGGATGGTAGCCGCCTGCTGGGAATGGACACCGACCTCAGTTTGAACGCGGTGATCGCGCAATTGCGCGCCGAGCGTCCCCATATCGATTTGTTGGTCTGCTCCGGTGATCTCGCCGCGGACGGTGAGCCGTCCGCGTATCAGCGCTTTTGGCCAATGGTTGCGAGCCTGGCGGATCGGGTGATCTGTCTGCCGGGGAACCACGACGATCCCACTGCGATGCGACAGGTTATTGGTGAGGCCAGCATGCCGTTTGCCACGAATCTGGGTGACTGGCAGATTCTGTTGTTTGACAGCAGTGTGCCTGGAGAAGTGGGGGGCACCCTTAACGAGACTCAGCTGCAGGCATTTGCGTCACAGCGCGATGCGTCTCGGCCGGGACTGATCTTTATGCACCATCATTTGCTTCCGTTGGGGTGTCAGTGGCTGGATGCGCAACGGGTCAGCAATGCTGAGCGGTTTTTCGATCTGCTGGAGGGCGCTGGTGGGGTAGAGGCGATAGTGAGTGGTCACGTTCATCAGGAGTGGCGATCGTCGCATCGCGGTCAGTGCCTGTTGACGACGCCGTCGACCTGCATACAATTTGCGCCAAAGAGCGAAGGTTTTGCGGTCGATGACCTGAATCCGGGTTATCGCTGGTTGGAGCTCTATCCTGACGGCCATCTGGAGACCGGTGTCAGCCGGGTC
>JBFEVY010000029.1:0-18673 GCA_041546665.1 Spongiibacteraceae bacterium
AGGTGCTGTGGGCTCAACCAGGAAGCCAGATTCTCCGACAGATCCTTGGCCGCCGCGCGAACGACCTCATCGCTGTTGTCCACCTTGTCAGGCGCAGTCACAACAGCATCAGCCGCTTGCTGGTAATCGGGCTCACTCTCAACCGCGAGGGTTTCTTTGACAATTTTTTGGGGCGCTGGCGCTACGTCTTCCACAACCGCTGGCGTTTCACCCATGTCGTAGTCAACCGAGCGCTGTGTATAAAACCATCCCCCTGCAGCAACACAGAGGAGAACAACAACTGTAGCCAATACCTTCCAATTCATTTCACAACCCTGTCTTGTGTTTACATCATGCCATCGCCTGATAAATCCCGCAGCAGAACGCGGTTTACCTGGCCCTATGATACAAAGTGCATGCCATGGTATCTCTGCTGCCCAGAATGAGCAACAAAGCAGGGTTGTACTTTACTGCCCCTTCGCCGCCACCGGTATTAGCTGTCGCGACAAGGGGGGAAATTTGCGGGCGCCTGCGCTACGCCCGGCGCATCCCGCTCTAGATATCAAAATCGTCCAGCAGGTCGAGTTCCTCCATCAAACGTTTGCGCTCCAAACGTTCCTCAATTTTGCGGCGAATACTGTTGTCAGTGCCACCTATCGGGACGTTCTCATCAAAAGCAACGTCGTCTCCTCCATCAAACAGGCCATCGCCGATATCGTCAGACGCGTTGTCAGTATCCAGATCCTTCGCCATCTTTTCTTGCCCACTCCAAACACAGGGTGAATACAGAATGAACACTGCGACAAAGTTCGCTTGTTCAGGGCACTATTTATCTCTGACTCAGGAATCTGTCAATTAAAATTTTTACTTAATTCTGTGGGTATTTTCCGCCGCCGGGACGCAGCGATTCGCGGCCGAAGAGCTTCCGGCCGCATCGTGGCCCGACAGCTCTAGCCCAGGCGGTTGATACCGTTGAGCGCGGCGGTGCGGTAGGCCTCAGCCATGGTGGGATAATTAAAAGTCGTGTTGACGAAATACCGCAGGGTATTGCCGCCATTCTCCTGTTTCATAATCGCCTGGCCGATATGAATGATCTCCGCGGCCTCTGCGCCAAAACAGTGGATGCCAAGTATTTCCAGCGTGTCGACATGGAATAACAGCTTCAGCATGCCCACCGTCTCGCCACTGATCTGCCCCCGAGCGGTATCCTTGAAAAACGCCCGCCCCACTTCATAGGGGACTTTTGCGGCGGTAAGTTCGCGCTCGGTTTTACCAACCGAACTGATCTCAGGAAGGGTATAAATACCGGTGGGGACATCATCTACAAAGCGGCACTGCTCCTTACCCCTTGCCGAGGCCGCTGCCGAACGGCCCTGGTTGTAGGCCGCGCTGGCCAGGCTGGGCCAACCGATCACATCACCCGCGGCGTATACCGAGGGCACCGCAGTCTGATAGTGGTCATCAACCTGCAACTGGCCGCGGTGGTCAGCGGTCAAGCCGATGTTTTCCAAGCCCAGATTGGCGGTATTACCACTGCGGCCATTGCACCACAGCAGGGCGTCGGCATGAAGGCGCTTGCCCGACTCCAGGGTCATGGTCACCCCCCGCTCATCCGCCGAGACACTGGCGTATACCTCGCGATGGCGAATCATCATTCCGGAGTGGCCCAGGTGATAACTCAACGCGTCAGAAATCTCGTCGTCGAGAAACTCCAGCAGCCTGTCGCGGGTATTGATCAGCTCGACCTTGATACCAATCCCGGTAAAGATTGAAGCGTACTCACACCCAATCACCCCCGCGCCGTATACCAGTAACTTGCGCGGCGTATTGGTCATGGCAAGGATGCTATCACTGTCGTAAATGCGCGGGTGGTTAAAATCGATATTGTCGGGGCGATAGGGGCTGGAGCCTGTGGCGATGACCACATTTTCAGCGGACACCAGCTCACTCTGGCCATCTTCCGTGGTGACATTGATCTGATTAACATCAACAAAGCTGGCCCGCCCTTTGATAACCCGAATCTGGTTGCGGTAGTAAAACCGGCTGCGCATGGCAACCTGGCGGGCAATCACCTCGTTAGCGTGGCTCAACAACTTTGGATACGTCAGCGTACGCGGATCGCCAATATCGCGGAAGATCGGCGTTTTATTAAAGCGAATCGCCTGCCGCACCATGTGTCTGAGCGCTTTGGAAGGAATAGTTCCCTGGTGGGTACACGCCCCACCGACGACCGGCTGTTGTTCAACAATGGCCACGCTGTGGCCGTGCTTTACAGCGTTCAAGGCCGCACTCTCACCCGCAGGCCCGCTGCCAATTACCAACAGATCGTAATCGTACTTACTCACAATAAAACGCTTCCCTATTCTCTAAACGCACCCGGAAAATGCCTATAATAGCGGCTTAATCAGCCAACGGATATTCGACCTTTGCCCAAGCAGCCCACACCGCTCCGCAGCGACAAATCACCGGCACACTCGCGCAATTACTATGGAGTTGAGAGCCTCCTGGCCTCACACCCGGAAATGCGTCGCCTCAAAGCCCAACAGGCCAAGACCCGCTTCCACGGTAATAAGAACTGGGCTGCCAGCTATTTACTACTGGATTACCTGCAGGACAATCCACTGCCAACGCACAGCCGCGTGCTGGAGCCCGGCTGCGGCTGGGGGCTGATAAGCATTTACTGCGCCAAATACTTTGCCGCCCAGGTGACCGCCAGCGACATTGACCCGGCAGTGTTGCCCTATCTGCAGCTCCATGCACTACACAACGATGTGGAGATTCAGTGGCAGCAGGCGGCCTTTGACGAATTAGATGACAGCGACTTCGCCGACATCGACCTGCTGATCGCCAGCGATATCTGCTTTTGGGACGACATGGCCGACCAAGTGTTTGCGATGATTGAACGGGCCGTCGCAGCCGGAGTCCCCAGAATCATGATCGCCGATCCGCTGCGGCCGCCTTTTTTAAGCGTGGCCGAACGCTGTGTTGACGCCTTCTTTGCCGAATTCATCCCCCTGTCTGCCACCACCAGCCGCCAGCATCGAGGTGGGCTACTGCTGATCGAGAATGCCTGATTCCCGCTGCATTTGTCGCAAAACTGCAACACCTGCGTCATCGTACTGAAAAACTAAAACCCTAATCTTTTCCATGAGGAAAAGATTATGCGATTGATACAGTCAATAAATCAGTTTGATGCCCGCATGCTTCTGGCCTGTGTTGGCACCCGTCACCAGCAGCGTCTCTGCCGCATCGCCTACGGTGTATCTAAAACCGGCGACGGCTACACGCAACTGCTGCTGCCGCTGTCGCTTTACCTGTTTGGGGTGGCCAACGGCAAATCCTATATGGCAGCGGTCGCCCTGTCCTTCGCAATCTGGCTGCCCCTGTACTGGGTGCTAAAAAACACCTGCCGGCGCAAGCGCCCACCAGCAGCACTCCCAGAATTTAACGCGAGCATTATCGCCTCCGATGAATTCAGCTTCCCCTCGGGACACACCGCCGCTGCCTTTTTGCTGGCAACCATGACGGTACTGTTTTTCGGCGCTGCCGCCGCCCCGATGTTCATCTGGGCAATGGCTGTAGGCGCCTCCCGCGTATTACTTGGCGTGCACTTCCCCACCGACATTGTCGCCGGCGCCGGTCTTGGCATCACCATCGCCAATCTGGGCTACGAGCTTATCATGGTGTGACGCCACGCAAGGGTATATGCGCACAGTTTTGCAGAAAAGAGTAACGAAATGAAAATCCTCTACGGCGTCCAGGGTACCGGCAACGGCCACATCTCACGCGCCAGAATGATGGCCCGGCATCTTAAAAACCGGAATATCGACGTCCAGTTTCTGTTTTCCGGACGCCCCGCAGAAAACTACTTCGACATGGAAGTGTTTGGCGATTACTGGCTTCGCGATGGTCTGACCTTTGTAACGGAAAACGGCCGCATCAACAATATCAAAACCGTACTGAGCGCCAAGCCCTTCAGTTTTATTCGCGACGTAAAATCCCTGGACCTCAGCCCCTACGACGTTATCGTCACCGATTTCGAACCCGTAACCGCCTGGGCCGGACGCGTTCAGGGTAAACCGGTTGTCGGCATTGGTCACCAATACGCCTTCGGTTACAGCGATGTACCGCAACGCGGCGTCGACCTGCGCAACCGCCTGGTGATGCGCCTATTTGCACCGGTGCGCCACCGCCTCGGACTGCACTGGCATCACTTTAATGCGCCTATTGTACCGCCCATTATCAACCCGGACGAACAACTCAGCGCGGGCGAGCGCGCCCATATCGTGGTCTACCTGCCCTTTGAAAATCAGCACGACGTCACCCGGATTCTGCAATCACTGCCCCAGTACAATTTCATTCAGTACTCACCGGAGTTAAGCGATGGCGAAGCGGGTAACGTGCAAGTGCGCAAGACCAGCCTTAAAGGTTTTAAACGGGATTTGTGCAGTGCCAAAGGCGTGATCTGCAATGCCGGTTTTGAGCTGATCAGCGAATGTCTGCACATGGGCCTGCCCGCTCTGGCAAAACCGGTTGTCGGTCAATCTGAACAACAGGGCAACGCAGCGGCACTTGAGACCCTTGGCCTGGCCAATGTTATGAACACAATGGACACCGCCACGCTGCAAAACTGGCTGACATCACTCTCCCCCAAGGCGCCACAACACTACCCTGATGTCGCCGGCGAAATCTGTGACTGGTTACTAAAAGGCAGCTGGCACGACTCCTCCGGGCTGGTAGAGTCGCTGTGGCAAAAATCAGGGCAACCGCAGGGAGTCGCCGCCTGAACACCAGCGCAGCGCTCAGCATAACAAGGTGACAAGCATCATTCCTCCACGTACCGGCAGACAGGACCACAGGGCCAATGTCTGACGACAACACCGCGTTTATCGGCCCCGAATTACCTGACTTTGCCACGGTACTCGACGCCTGCCGTGGCCAGCTCTATCGGCGCTTCAGTGAATTACTGTCGCTGGAGCAATTGTGCCGGCAGGCAGGCACATTGATTCAGACCCGAACCGAAGCCCTGATCGATGTCGACGACCTGCGCCTGCCGGTGGTATCGCTGACGATCGGTAACCCCACCACCGCGAAAAGCTGCCTGCTGCTTACCGGCGGAGTCCACGGTGTTGAGCGCATCGGCACCCAGGTACTGCTGGCCTGGCTGGAGAGCGTGATTGAGCGCTGTCGCTGGGACGAATACTGGCGCGAGCAATTTCGCGACGACATTGCCATTGTCGCCGTACCCATCGCCAATCCCGGTGGTATGTTGCAGGACTCCCGTTGCAATCCCAATAGCGTTGACCTCAACCGCCACGCCCCTATCGATGCTGAAGACAGCCCGCCATTTCTGGTCGGCGGTCAACGCCTGTGGCGCAAGCTGCCCTGGTATCGCGGACACTGGCAGCGCCGGGTCGAACCAGAGTTTACCGCGCTAAACAACGTGGTGAAGCGCTGCAGCAGCCCCGGAAAACTGTGCATGGCCATCGACATCCACTCCGGCTTCGGCTTTCAAGATCACCTTTGGATTCCCTACGCCTACCGCAAGGAGCCCATCGAAGACATTGGCAGCTACGTATCCTTAAAGCTGCTGTGGGAACGCAACTTCCCCCACCACAACTACGTGTTTGGCCCCCAGGCCATGCACTACCTCAGCCACGGTGATATGTGGGACTACTTTCATATTCAAAGCCGGGACGCCGGCGCTAAACTGCTGCCCCTGACCCTGGAACTCGGCTCCTGGCTGTGGGTAAAAAAGCACCCCAGCCAGTTGTTCAGCTTTGCCGGTCTGTTTAACCCCACGGTTCCACACCGCCATGCCCGGGTATTGCGTGGACATCTCATTCTGCTGGACTTCATGATGGCCGCCACACGTAATGGCAGACAGTGGCTGGTAGACGGCGAACAGGAGCGTCAGATGCAGCAAATCGCCCAGGCGCTCTGGTATCAGTACCTGCAGGAATCGTAAAGGACGCAATACATGAGTCTACCCACGCAGTGGATATTTTTACGCGGCCTGTCACGGGAACAGAGTCACTGGGGAGCACTACCGCAACGCTGCAGTGAGGTACTCGACTGGCACTGTATTCACCTGGACCTACCGGGCTTTGGCAGCGAGAATACCCGTACATCGCCACTGTCTATCGCTGCTATTCGCCGCGACCTGCAAACGCGAAATCCATTAAAAAACGATGAGCCCTTCGGCATCATCGCCCTGTCTCTCGGCGGCATGGTCGCCCTGGACTGGCTGACAGCGGAACCGCAGCGCATCCACAGCGCCGTATTAATTAACAGTAGTACCGCCGATTGCCCGCCCTATTACCGGCTGCGCCCAAACAATATCTGGAGCATTCTACAAAGCCTGGGGAGCCGTTCAATCAAGCAGCAGGAGCGCCGCATACTCGGCATGGTCAGCAATCTGGACGACCTCGCCGAACACCTGGCTGACTGGTGCCGAATTCGTCAGCTACGCCCAGTGCGCAAACACAATGTAATCAGGCAGCTGCTCGCCGCCGCCCGCTACCGCTCGCCACCGAAGAGCGAAATCGCACAAACCCCGGTGTTTATCGCCAGCCGTGGTGACCGCATGGTGTCGTGGAAATGCAGCGAGCGCCTGGCCGAAAAATACGCGGCTCCGCTAATCCTGCACGACAACGCCGGCCACGACCTCGCACTGGATGATCCCGAATGGCTGCTGGAGCAACTTCAACAACACCTGGCTGAAAGAAGCTAAACCGCGTAACGCAGGAATTGAAAAGGCAAACAAGAAAGGAACAACGCAGCGGGGCGCATCCGCCCCGCGAATAAGAATGAGGGCTTAAGCCCCGAGGTAGCGTTTACGACGTGCCGGCTTCATCTTCTCAATATCAACCAGCACCATACCGTCGATACAATCCGCAAAATCCGGATCGATATTAAAGGTTGAAAAGCTGACACCACCAGGCTCGCACAATTCGGTATATTGCTTGTAAAGTGTCGGGATGGCGTAGCCACGTTCAGAGACCTGAGCCTTCAAACGCCGGAACTCCTCTTGGTAATCCTCACCGGTAAAGGGGTTCTCAGTGCTCTCCGCCACATAGGGCATCTTAGCCGCCACCCAGTCCGTTTGCGCGGGGAAATGACGCTGGTAAAACTGCACAATCATGTCTTTTACCGGCCGCGGCATCTGATCACTCAGACTAACCGGACCAAACAGATAGCGCACCTCATCGTAGCGCCGCAAATAGCAGCCTACACCCTGCCAAAGGTAATCCAGGGCGTTCTTGCCCCAGTAACGCGGTTGAATAAAGCTCCGTCCCAGCTCGGCGCCCTGACTCATATAGGGAGCGGCCAGTTCCGGATCAAAATCAAACAGGGTGGCGGTATACAACTGTTGCTCCCCTTCCAGGGTTGCAACCCGCTTCAGACGATAGGCACCGACCAGCTCCAGCTGATTTTCATCCCACATCACAATGTGATCATAGTAGGCGTCGTAGTTGTCCACATCTCTGCGACGCCCGGTACCTTCACCCACCGCGCGGAAGCTGATTTCACGCAGGCGGCCCAGCTCGCGCATAATGGTGCAGTCGCCATTGTACTGGTAACAATAGATTTCCAGGCCGTCCCGCGTTTCACCCAGGCGCTCACAGGCGCGAATCGCCTTGCGCAATTCCTGACGATCCTCCGGGTGCGCAACGGGTTGCGCATGTGGCAAAAAACAGGGTTCACCACGGCGGCGGCGACTGCCAATTTTGTAAATATGGCGCTTAAACAAGCGCGCTTTGGCGGGCACGGTCAATGGCAGGCGACCGTATACATCGGCCTCAATTGCCGGACCGACGCTGACCCTTACCGTACGATTGTTCTGCTTGAACATCTCGCGAATCAACCACAGGGTTGAAAGCGGCTTGGCCAACAGCGACAAAGCGTAGAAGAACACCGAGTTACGCGCACTGATATGCACAGGTAGAATCGGCGCCTGACATTTTTCAGCAAACTTGATAAAGCCGTTGCGCCAGCGCCCATCGCGAATGCCCGCGGGGCTGAAGCGAGAAACCTCACCCGCAGGGAAGATAATGACTGCACCCTCGCCTGCCAAATGGTCATTGATCGCCTGAATATTTTCGCGTCGATTGCGCTTGCCACTCATATTATCGACCGGCAATAACATTGAACGCAGTGGCTTGATCGCGTAGAGCAATTCGTTGGCGACGACCTTAACATCGGAGCGAACCTCCGAAACCAGCTTCAACAAGGCGAGGCCGTCGAGGCTGCCAATCGGGTGATTGGAGATAATCACCACCCGCCCGCATACCGGAATACGCTCTTTGTCTAGCGCCGAAATAGCGTAGCCAAAATCAAAAAACTCCAGGACCTTTTCAACGAAATCCAGCCCCTGAAGATAGGGATAATCGCGTTCGAACTGTTTGAATTCCGCCTCGTGAAACAGGTACTTTAACAAGACCGACAAAGTCTTCTTGATTGCGGGGTTATCGTTAGCAAAACGGGGAAAACGCTCTTCAATTACGGCATCAACTGAAATCATTCTTATTCCTCAAACCTCATCCCGCACGGTACAGCGGGTATACCTTGGCGCTGTCCGCCGACACTTCTGAATGGCGGCGATCAAGCATCTGCATGCGCTCAGTCCAGTTCAGCAGTTCAAAATGTCCCTCGTGGGTTTCGCCCAGCACGGTACAGTTTTCTATCCAGTCGCCATCATTGCAGTAAAGCAAGCCATCAATTTCTTTCAGGGCCGGCTGGTGAATATGCCCACAGATCACGCCATCCAGACCTCGATCCCGTGCCGCCTTTACCGCGGCCTGTTCAAATACATCAATCACCTGTACGGCATTGGGTATACGTTGCTTGATATAGGTGGCAAGTGACCAGTAATGGCGGCCGAAGCGCCGTCTGAAGAAATTGGCCCAGCGATTCACAAACAACAACAGGTCGTAGGCGTAATCGCCGATCAGGCTTTCCCACTTGCTCAAACGAATATGTTCGTCGAGGCAATCACCGTGAAACATTAACAGTCGCTTGCCGCTAACCGAGGTATACACCGCTTCCCGCTTGACCTCGATGGGGCCAAAAATATGACCGACATAGTCGCGAAAAGGCTCGTCGTGGTTACCGGGAATATAAACAACGCGGGTGCCGCTGTTCGCCATGCGAAACAGTTTTCGCAGAACTTCATAGTGCGAAGACGGCCAATACAGCGTGCGTTTGAGCGACCACAGGTCAACGACGTCGCCGACCAGATAAACGGTTTCACACTCAACACGGGAAAGAAAATTAAGGAGGTATTCCGCCCGGCAGTCCTTGAATCCGAGGTGAATATCGGAAAGCCAGATTGTCTTGTAATGTAGCCTTTCAGGCAGGTCTATTACTTTTGTCACGTCGCCAGTACCCTCTAGCATTTGGCGTAATGCTAGTCAGTTTCAGTGACAGTAAATCGACTTTTTAGAGACAGTTTTATTACAACATTGACGTAGAATTACGATTAAAATCAGCGATTCAGCGCCTCTACTCTTAAACATTCAGGATGAAACAGCTTCAAGACCTCATCAATTTTTTCCAGGCTCAGGGGTTTGGTCTCAAAGCTTTTGATCCCTGAGTGGGCTTCTGCTTTTATCCGATCACCCGGATTGAGCGAAGTGGTCAACATCACCACCACCGCCCCGGCGCGTTGCCCCACCTCCAGGCTCTCGTATTCCTCAAGAAACTCCCAACCATTCATTACCGGCATATTGATATCCAAAAATACCAGCTCAGGCTGAGGGAAGGCGCCCTCTTCCTCTGTAATCAGGTAGTCCAGCGCTTCGCGCCCGTTCAATTTTACGACAACGTTTTCGGCGCAGCCGTACTCTTCTATCAACATGGTATGCAGAAAATTTGTAGCTTCGCAGTCATCGACCAGCAGCACTCTTTTTAATTTATTCATTTATTTTCTCCATAATTGTAAAATAAAAACAGCTTCCCTCTCCCGGTGTTGACTCTATTCGAATTTCCCCACCGTGTAGCTCGACAATTTTCTTACAGTGCGCCAGCCCTATTCCGGTGCCTTCAATTTCATCCCGGCTGTGCAGGCGCTGAAAAATCATAAACACCTTCTCCTAGTATTCAGGAGGAATTCCAATACCGTTATCACACACGGAGAACTGCCAACCACCTTTACAGGGTTCAGCCGCAATGCGAACAATCGGCGGCACATCAGGCCGACTAAATTTAATCGCATTACTCATAAAATTCTGGAACAGCTGCCGCAGTTCCGTCGCCTGACCGTAGATAGTCGGCAATCCTTCGTATTGTACGACCGCATTCTTCTCCTGGATTTTCACCTGCAAATCGTCGCATATTCCGTCAACCAGGCTTTGGCAATCGACCTCACTGCGGGGCGAATCGACACCGATTCGACTGTAATCCAATAGCCCGCGGATCAGTTCCTGCATGCGCCCGGAGGACTGCATGATAAAGCCAACGATTTTTTTGCCTTTCTCATCCAGCGAGTCGTAGTAGTTCTTCTCCAACAGCTCAATAAAACTCCTTACCGTCCGCAATGGTTCCTGAAGATCGTGAGACGCGATATAGGCAAACTGCTCCAGCTCTTCATTGGCTTGGCGCAGCTTTTCAAGCCCCTGCTCCAGTTGGACTTGTGCGGCCTTACGCTCGGCAACTTCCACCTCGAGGGCCTTCCTTCTACTGCTAAGATTTTCATCAAGCTCCTCGAAGGCCATCGCCAGATCGCCAATTTCGCCCGGCGCGGCGATTGGCAGGCCCTGTAGTGCACCGCCTCGTTTTCTCAGCCGAATGGCATTGGCCATAGCGCTAATTGGCGCGGAAATGCGCCTAGCATTGAGCGTTCCCAAAAAGAGCGCCATTAACACCGTTAATATCAGTACCAGATAAACCCGCTCTGCGAGTTCATCGCGCACCGTTAATGCATGTTCAGCGCTGTCCATGGACGCAATAATGACAAACTGATCATTGTTATAGGGGTTGTAGTGAAGCCGATTTAAGGCAATAACTTTTCTACTGCCAAAAAAATCAACAATCCCCGCGCTGGAGTCCTGCGCCTTCCCGGGCGCAAGTAACTTGGCAATGACGAAGTCATCAAAGATATTGCTGCGCTCGCCATATTCAAACTGAAAGGCAAGACGCGGGTCGACGTGATAAAGATAATCGCCCTCATCATTGGCGATCAGCACCTCATGGCCTGCTTCTGCCAGATTACGCACGGAATCAAAGCTGCTATCCATGCTTTGATTAATAATGAGCATTCCGTGCCGCTCACCGGCGGGGGTAAATATTAGTATCGCCGCGCGAATCATCGACTCTGGCGGTTCCACAATGCGCCCGAATTCGCGATTCAGATTGATATCCGAGAGATAGACCTGATCTTCGTCGAGCGCCATCGTGTCGATAAAATAGTCGCGATGCGCCTTATTCTGTAGTTCACCTTCCGGCACAACCCGAATCGTATTATTTGGGCCGTAACGATCCACTCGCAGGAGTTCCTCGCCGTCGGCCAGAATATAGCGGATTTGCACGGAGTGTCGCTTCGACTTTAACAGCTGAGCGAAAATTGTTGCCAGGCGCTGTTTCCACGAGGCGATACTCGAACCATCGTCTGGATCAACACCCGCCGCTCCCTGCGCACGGATAATCCCCTGAAAAGGCGGCGTACCAGCAATAAAGCGCACATCGTGGACCAATTCCTGAATTGCCGCGTTAAATTGCACCGACAGCGTTTCGGTTTCGCTGAGCAGGTCAGTCTCATGCTGAAGCAATAACTGTTGTCGCAATTCGTAAAAGGTAATCCCCGCCACCAAACCATTACTGATCAGCAGCAGCGCGAAAATCGGGACTATAATCTGGCGGCCAATCGTTTTTCGCTGGCGATTTATTAACATAGTATTCAGCTCTACGAAGCCCGTTTTTGCCGCCCTGCCTAATCAGGTTGGCACCGAAATTCGCGTACACGTGTCGATTTTGCCATCTTATTGAATGCCCGCGCTGTTCACTATTTCGGGAAATAACAATTTGCTAGGTATTTTTACTAACTCCCACCACCACGACATTGAGGCATATCCGTACCGTTAGGAACGCCGTATGCAACCTTCGCTGACGAATAGATCCAACACCGAATTTCTCAACAATCGCTTGAAGTTAGGGTTTGATACGGCGCCAAGCACAAATTCGGATCAAATGGTGGTATGCCACTGGCGTGGCGGAGAAAGTATGGAAAAATTCTAAAACGCGCTCGGGCAGCGCGCCCGAGCATGATGAAGGGTATGGACTGGACTCAGCGCCGCAGCAAATGCAGCATGCTCTGCTGAACATCCGGCCCCAATAAGGCCACCCAGCGGTGGGCGTAGTTTTTCAGGCGGCCATCAACACTGATGCTGCCACCCTCAACCTCGGTATCGATGCGCATCAGGCCCTCGCTGATCAGGGTATCAAGAAATACCCGGAACAGGTTTTTGTCGAAGTACTCCGGCGCTTCCCGGCCACTGAGTATCGCCAGGCGCTGGGCCATCTCGATAATGTGATTTTCCAGTTCGCGGCGGTTGCCGGGCAGCTCGCCCAGCTCCCTGACCAGCAACAGGCTGGTCATGGTGTAGCGCTCCAGGGTTTCGCGGAGGATGCGCCCCAAACCGATCAACACCGAATAGGCCTCGGTGCCCACCTCGGGGCGGCTCAGGGTGCCGGTATCGGCATTGCGCTGTAATAAGTTGAGTTCCACCAGTACATCGATCTTGTTCTCAATGCGATTGCCGCCGGATTCCGTCTGCAACTCGCGCAGGAACAACTCGCGGCGCAGGAAGGGGTACAACTGCTGGCAGGATTCAATCAGCTCGGCTTCATTAACCTCACTGCTGTGGCGGAAAAACCGCGCGATCAGGCTGGGCAGCGCCAGCACATGCATGATCGAGTTGCGGTAATAGGTCAACATGACCGCTTCCTTGCCGGTCGCGGTGATGATCGGCCCCCAGGGGTGATCGATCCGCGACAGCCCCGCCGTGCGGGCGGCGCGATCCAGAATCTCTGTGCTGCTGCCTTCGGGCAGGGTGATATCGGCACTTAACGGCAGGCGCTTGAGCAGGGCGACAAAATAGTCGATCTGGGCGAGCAGTTCATCTTCGCCCATAGCCCGCTGGGGGCTACTCAGCAGAATTGTGGCAACCAGGCCGATCGGGTTTACCACCGCCGCAGCGTTGATCCGCTCCATGTTCTCCTGGGCGATGTAATCAACCACAGCGGGCAAGAAATCGAGGTCCCCCGCCTGACGGCGCTGGCGCCACTCCGGCTCGATATGACTGATGGCCTCGTTGACGCTGATCGGCTCGCCAAAGGATACATAGGGGCTGCCGTAGGAGGATTTAAAAATCTTTCGCGCCTTGAGCAGACCACTGGCCGACTCAGACTGCTTGGCGGCGCCCCGCAATTCCTTGGCGTAGGTGCCGCCTTCGACCAGCTTATCGTAGCCCACGTACACCGGCACAATCGCCACTTTCCGAGCCGGCTGTTGCATCAGGCTTTCCAGAGTCATTTTCAGCATGCCCTTTTTGGGCGGCAACAGCCGGCCAGTACGGCTTCTGCCCCCCTCGGGGAAAAACTCCATGGGGTAACCGCGACCGAGAATCACGTCGAGATAATTGCGGAAAATTGCGGTGTAGAGCTCCTGCCCGGCAAAACTACGGCGGATGTAAAATGCCCCGCCCCGGCGCAGCAGGCCGCCCACTGGCCAGAAATTCAGATTCACTCCAGCGGCGATATGCGGCGGTACCAGACCCTCGATATACAGGGTGTAGGAAATCAGCAGATAGTCCAGGTGGCTGCGGTGACTGGGCATATACACCAGCTGCCGGTCATTGGCGGTCGTGCGCAGGCGCTCCATATGCTGCACCTTGATACCCGCAAACAGCTTGCGAAACACCCAGCTCAGAATCAGATCCAGCACCCGCAACATTCGGGCATCGAAATTAGCCGCCACCTCGTCAGCCATCTTGCGGGCGCGCTTGCGCACCTTGGCAGGATCATCCCCTGTGGCGGCGATTTCCTGAATAATCGCCTCCCGCACCTGTTGCTTGCGCATCACCACATTGAGGATCTGCTGGCGGGATAACAGACTTGGCCCCAGCGTCGCGGTCTTGCGCCGGCTGTAATAAAACGACAGGGTGCGAGCCAGCAAAACCGCCGCCGCAGCGGGGTCTTCCTTGTGTGCCACCAGCTTTTTGAAATCGACTGGGCTGGCGAAATGCACTAGAAGATTATTCCGCTGGGCCAGAATAACCAGCAGTTTGCGCAGCGCACCGGCGCGTTCGCCATCACCGAGAATCAGCCGCAAAAACGAGGTCTCACTACCCGGATCGCGCCCCCAGAACATCGACACCGGCACGACCTGCACGGTTTGCTCGCCACGGCCAGCCTGGTCTACCAGCGCCGCCATGGTTTGCTGTCCCCGGCTACCGCCGCGCTGACCATTGAGCACCGGCAAATACAAGCAGGCCGCGTTATCGGCATCGGGCAGCCGCCCAGCGCGGGAGCGCAGCACCGGCAGACCGTTTGCCTTCAACAGGCGCTCCAGTACGAAGCGGTCCGTCCAGCTGTGTTCGCGCAACACATAGCACACCGGCTGGCCCTGCAAGGCATCCTGCAGGCCCTCGTCCAACTGTAACAGGCGCGGTTTTACCAGGCGGATCAGGGGAATCGACAACAGGCGGCAGAGTAGAAAATACCAGCGGGTGAACCAGGGCATGAACATTATTAAACTTCCAGTCGACTCTCAGTGCAGTGCAAATGAATTCGCTATTCGTGTTAGCAGAGGCCGCGATTTTACCCGTTTCCCCCGCTCAGGTCGCCTGTTGCGGAGTAGTTCGCGCTGCGATCCGTTACAATGGCAGCACGACACGACAACAAAGTGACTGCAATGACCAAAGCCGGTGTAATCCCCTTCGACAACAGCTACGTGCAATTGCCGGACGACTTCTATCACCCCCAGCCCCCCGAAACGGTTCCCGCGCCGGCGCTGATACGCTGTAACGACGCCCTGGCGCGTTTTCTGGGTATCGACCCCGAGCAGCTGCGCCACCCCGACAGCATTGCCGCACTGGCGGGTAACGGCCTGCTCGACGGCTCTGAACCCATTGCCACCGTCTACGCCGGCCACCAGTTTGGCGGCTGGAACCCGCAACTGGGCGATGGCCGCGCGATACTGCTCGGCGAGGTCGTCGCCAGCAACGGCCAGCGCTTTGATATCCAGCTAAAGGGTTCGGGCCGCACCCCGTTCTCCCGCGGTGGCGACGGCAAGTCGCCCCTCGGCCCGGTGCTGCGGGAATATATCGTCAGTGAGGCAATGGCCGCCCTGGGCATTCCCACAACCCGCTCCCTGGCCGCGGTGAGCACCGGAGAAATGGTGTTTCGGGAAGCCGGCGGCCTGCCCGGCGCGGTGCTGACCCGGGTTGCCAGCAGCCATATTCGCGTGGGCACCGTGCAGTATTTTGCGGCGCGCGAAAACCTCGACGCGCTGCGTCAGCTGGTGGACTACACCCTGGCCCGGCATTTTCCCGACCGGAAAGACAGCGATAACCCCGCCCTGGCACTGCTCAGCGCAGTGGTGGAAAAGCAGGCGGAGCTCATTCCGCTGTGGCTGGGAGTGGGCTTTATTCACGGCGTGATGAACACCGACAATATGCTGCTCTGCGGCGAAACCATCGACTACGGCCCCTGCGCCTTTCTCGAGGAGTACCACCCCGGCACCGTATTCAGCCCTATCGACCACCAGGGCCGCTACGCCTACGGCAACCAGCCCGCCATCGCCAACTGGAATCTGGCCCAGCTCGCCCAGGCGCTGCTGCCGCTGATCGATGACGATAAGGACCAGGCGGTAGCCGGTGCCCAACAGGCCATCAACCGTTTTCCCGAGCTGTTCTTCAGTGCCTATCACCGGGTGATGGCGCGCAAACTCGGCATAGGCAATTTCAGCGACGATGACGAGCCGCTCTATCAAGATCTACTGGAAATCATGGAGCAGGAAAAGGCCGACTTCACCCTCGCCTTTCGGCGGCTGAATGAACTGGCCGGTGGCGAGCCGGAGAATATCGCCGATATCTTTGACTTCAGCCCCGCCTTTGACGGCTGGCTGGACAGGTGGCGGGAACGCCTGGCGCAGGATATATTGTCCGACGAGGAGCGACACGCGCTGATGCGTGCCGCCAACCCGGTCTTTATCCCGCGTAACCATCGGGTAGAAGAAGCGATTGACGCCGCGCAGAAAGACGGTAATTTACGCCCCTTCAATGCGCTGATGAAGGTACTGGCGGTGCCCTTCGACTACCGCGAGGAAGATCGGCCCTATATGCTGCCCGCCAAGCCCCAGGAGCGTGTGCTGCGAACCTTTTGCGGTACCTGAGTCGGGTGTTTTAATCGGGGCTGGCGGCGAGGCCGCCAGCCCGACTCGCTCACAGGCTTAGGAAAAGATTTCAAACAGTGCCGCGGCGCCCATACCGCCGCCGATACACATAGTCACCACCGCGTATTTTTCCTTGCGGCGACGTCCTTCCAAGAGGCTGTGGCCGATCATTCTCGCGCCGCTCATGCCAAAGGGGTGGCCAATCGAAATCGCGCCGCCATTGACGTTCAAGCGCGCGTTATCGATGCCCAGTTGATCCCGGCAATAAATCACCTGACAGGCAAAGGCTTCGTTCAGCTCCCAAAGGCCGATATCGTCAACGGTCAAACCGTGACGCTTGAGCAGCTTGGGAATTGCGAACACCGGGCCGATCCCCATTTCGTCGGCCTTGCAGCCCGCCACTGCCATACCGCGATAGGCACCCAGTGGCGCCAGGCCCTGCTGTTCGGCGAGTTTGCTATCCATCACCACACAGGCTGAGGCACCGTCGGAAAGCTGCGAGGCGTTACCCGCGGTGATAAAGCGGCCCTGTTTCACCCACTGACCATCCTTCCATACCGGTTCGAGACTGCTAAGGCTTTCCAGAGTCGTCGACGGGCGATTGCACTCGTCCCGATCCAGAGTAACGGCCTGGGAAGTGCTTTCCTTGGTTTCCTTGTTGAATACCGACATGGTGGTGGCAAAGGGCACAATCTCTTCGCCAAACAAACCGGCGTTCTGCGCAGCGGCTACCCGCTGCTGGCTCTGCAGTGAATACTCGTCCTGGGCTTCGCGGCTGATACCGTAGCGATCGGCGACGATTTCCGCCGTTTCAATCATGGGAATATAGGCTGTGGGATCGATATCCAGCACTGTCTGCGACTGCGCGCGATAGGCATTTTTGTGCTTGGTCTGCACCAGCGAGATGGACTCCAGGCCACCGGCAACCGCCACATCGTATTCGTTACACATAATCGATTTCGCCGCCCAGGCAATCGACATCAGCCCCGAGCTGCACTGGCGCTCAATAGCCATACCGGCGACGGTGTCGGGCAGGCCCGCCGCCACGCTGCACAGACGCCCGAGGTTATAGGCCTGGGTGCCTTGCTGGGCCGCCGCGCCCATAATGACGTCGTCCACCAGCGCCGGATCAATTCCCGCGCGCTCCACCGCGGCCCGCACTACATGGCCGCCCATCGCCGGCGCTTCAGTATCATTGAGTGCCCCGCGAAAGGATTTGCCCATTCCGGTGCGTGCGGTCGAAACGATAACTGCTTCTTTCATGATCTACCTCGATATTTTGTTTATTACGACGTTTGTCGCGACGTGTGTTGCGACGTGCCTTCGGTCGCATATAAATCTTGAGTAACCCAGGCCCGTATTCGCATACAGACCACAGGAAATTTACGAGCGCTGCGACGAGCAGCTGACGATTTCACCTGTCATATAGCTGGAGTAATCCGAGGCCAGAAACATCATCACATTGGCGATTTCCCAGACTTCGGCACCGCGACCGTAGGCCTCGCGACCTTCCAGTTCGGCCAGCAATTCTTCCGGCGCGGATTTCTTCAGCATCGGGTGCACCGCCAGCGACGGCGATACCGCATTGATTCTTACACCGAACTCAGCCGCCTCCATTGCCGCGCAACGCGTCAGCGCCATCACCCCGGCCTTGGCCGCGGCGTAGTGAGCCTGCTCCTTTTGCGCCCGCCAACCCAGCACCGAGGCGTTATTGACAATCACCCCCTGCCCGCGGCCTTTCATCACCCGCATCATTTGCCGGGTCATGCGCATGGTGCCGTTCAGCGTTACATCAATAACCTTGTTCCACTCGGCGTCTTCCATTTCAATCAGCACCTTTGAGGTGCCCAGGCCCGCGTTGTTAATCAGAATATCCACACCGCCGGTTTTCTCTTCGGCAAAGGCAATCAAGGCCTGCACGTCCTCTTCCACGGCCACATTGCAAACCTGGCCCCAAACCGACTCCAGGCCAGTATCCTTTTTAAGCGCGTCCACCGCCGCAGCCAGTCGGCCCTCGTGAATATCGCTGATCACTATCGCCGTGCAGCCCTCTTCCACTGCCCTTGTCGCAGCGGAAAAGCCGATGCCGGCCCCCGCCGCAGCGGTAATCAGTACGGTCTTTCCCTTGAGCAGGCCGTGGCCCTGAACATACTCGGGTTTATGAATATTCATCATCACTCCACATCAACCAATCGATGTTTATTAGCCCTTAAAAACGCGGTTCCTTGGGCATACCCAGACCGCGCTCCGCAATAATATTTTTCTGAATTTCGTTGGTACCGCCGTAAATGGTGTCGGCGC
>JBFEVY010000375.1:0-3153 GCA_041546665.1 Spongiibacteraceae bacterium
GCGTGGTAATCGGGCTCAGCATCAAGGTGCGACGTTTTTCCAAACCCGGCAGCGGGTCAATCGCCACGCAGCGGCTGGCATCCAGGTCACGCTCAGCGCAATAAGTACTGACATCCCAACCCCAGGGCTGAATCAGCAACAGCTCGGCATCTTCGGGTGTGGCGGTCAAGGTCGCGCCGCCCTGCTGAACCAGAGCCTGTAACTCATCTCGTTGATCTGCATCTGGATCCACCCACACCGAAAGACCACCCGGAAGTGCGGGCACGAGGGTATCCTCCGCCTCGGTCCGCGTATTGTTGTCGTAGCGGTACCAGCCTTCGCCGGTTTTGCGACCGTGGAGACCGGCGGCAATGCGCGGGGCAACCAGCGGCGAGGGACGGAAGCGCGGCTCCTGCTGAAACTGCTCGTAAATGGATTCCATAACCTTGCCCGACACATCCAGACCGGTGAGGTCGAGCAGCTCGAAGGGGCCCATTTTAAAACCAGCGGCTTCGCGCATCAGGGTATCGACATCCTGCACCGATGCACACTGATCCTCGATAATCCGCAGCCCCTCAGTATAGAGTCCGCGGCCGGCATGATTGACCAGAAAGCCCGGCTGGTCCGCCGCCACCACGCCGCGGTGACCGCAGGATTCAATCAGGTTTTTCAGCGCTGCGATATTTTCCGGTGCACTGCGCACCGCGGCGATGATTTCCGCCACCTTCATCAGGGGTACCGGATTAAAAAAATGCAGGCCCGCGACCCGCTCCGGGTAAGTACAGACCGCCGCAATTTCAGCCACAGTCAGGGACGAGGTGTTGCTGGCGAGAATACAATCAGCCGCGACAACCGCTTCGAGTTCAGTGAACGCCGCCTGCTTGGCATCAATGGTTTCTATGATCGCCTCAACCACCAGATCACAAGTGGCAAACTCATCCATACAGGCGCAGGCATGGATTCTCGCCAGGGTCGCATCGGCCTCTTCCTGGCTGATGCGACCCTTGTCCACGCCGCGATGAATCAGGCCGGAAACAAAGTCGATGGCTTTCGCAACTGCGCCGTCCCAGCTGTCATAGCAGTACACCTCGTAGCCGGACTGCGCAAACAGTTGAATAATGCCGCGGCCCATAGTCCCGGCACCCAATACGCCTATACGACGAAATTCTTTCATAACACTTACCTTTATTTAATCCGAGGGGACCGATTTTATTTTCCCTGAAATTGCGCTTTGCGCTTTTCCAGGAAAGCGGTCATCCCCTCGGTTTTATCTTCGGTATCAAACAACAATAGAAATTCGCGATTCTCCATCGTCAGCGCAGCGTCAAGGGGCAGATCCGCACCATCGCGCAGCACACGTTTGATGGCGTCTATCGCCTTGGGCGGCATTTTCGCCGCGGCCGACGCCAACCGCTCGGCGCGCTCCAGCGCCTTGCCGTCTTCCACAAGATCGCTGATCAGACCCAGTTGCCAAGCCCGTTCGCCAGTAAGCATTTCTCCACTCATCAGTACCATGCTGGCCGTCGCCTTACCCACAGCCCTAATCAGGCGCTGGGTACCCCCAGCACCGGGCATGATGCCCACCCGTGATTCCGGTTGACCAAAACGGGCACTGCGATCTGCCACAATCATGTCGCACATCATCACCAGTTCGCAGCCTGCGCCCAGGGCAAAACCACTGACCGCAGCCACCACCGGCTTGGAACACCTGGCCAGCGGCGCCCAATACTGGCCCAGATCGATATCGGCCACCTGCTGGGAGCCCTTGTCGACCAGCAGGTTCAGGTCGGCGCCGGCGGCAAATACCTCGTCGCCACCGGTAATCACAATGGCGCGGATTTCCGGATCGGCATCCAGGCTGGTAACCGCGGCCGCTATCGCCGCCCGCAGCGTAAGATCAAGGGCGTTGCGCTTTTCTGGGCGGTTGAGGGTAATCGTTGCCGTGGCGCCATTGCGGACTATTAATACCGGTTCACTCATGAGTCACCACTCTGTCTGAAGTCCGTCCGCCGGAGGAAAGCCCCGGTCTGTTCCGGACCGGACGATTTGAAATCACAATTTTTTTAAACCCCGCCTTTCGCACCAGCGTATCCACGCTGGTCGCCAATGGGCAAGGTGCGGGCGCAAGACGCGGCTTCGGTTGGACCTCCCGGTAAACCGTCAGCGTGGCGCTGTCTTCCACACAATCCAAAAGTACCCAGTCAGCCACGAGTTACGATTCCCACTCGCGACGAAAGTCGGGATCGCGTTTTTCATTGAACGCGGCAAAGCCTTCTTCAAAATCTGGCCCCAGCAGCAACTTCGCCTGATCATTCTCTTCGCGTTGCCATTCTTGCTCCAACGATTGGGAGGGATGCAATAACCGCTGTTTGATCAAGTAGAAAGCCTCGGTCGGCAGCTCTGCCATTTTCTCTGCCTGGGCAACAGCTACCGTCATAATATCGGCTTCTCTGGCATCGGTATCTGCCAGCCCCAGACGGACGGCCTCATCGGCTTTGATCATCTCCCCATTGGTCATGATCCGCTTTGCCGTGGCCGTTCCGACACGAGCAGGAAGGGTTCTCAGCGTACCCCAGTCGGGCACCAGCCCTAGACGCATAAACGGAAACAAAATACGAGTGCTCTGCCCCACCACAATATGATCACCCAACAGGGCAAGCCCGACTGCGGCTCCGGCACAAAAGCCCTCGACAGCGGACACCACTGGCACCCGGGTATCGGCCACCAGACGACACAGCCGGTGAATATGCTGCATGCGTGCCCGTGCACCGGCCTCATCAAGGCCGGCCATGCTGGGCACGTCGCCGCCAGCAGAAAACACCCCGTCTACGCCGCCCAGTACGATAGCTCTGCAACTCTCGTCGCGATGCACCTCGCTCAATGCCTCGAACAATTGCTGGCGCACATCGTAGTCAATGGCATTACGTTTTTTAGGGCGATTGATCAGTATTCTGCACACTCCAGCAGCTGGGCGGTCGATTTTAATCACACTCATCACCATTACCTCTGACTAATCGTCGAAACGACCAACGATGGAGATCGAGCAGACATTTTGGTTGGGTTGGCCTCCCAAGTTATGGATCAGTCCACTTCGCACATTACCGAGCTGTCGCTGATCGGCGCGGCCCTGCAATTGCATGTACATTTCGTAAAGCATGCGGATACCGCTGGCAC
>JBFEVY010000228.1:0-5971 GCA_041546665.1 Spongiibacteraceae bacterium
GCACCTTGAATATGTCGATGTCCGGCATCCGCGATCTGTCTATTATCGCCACACCACCGGCGCGCCGGCTGTCAGTAAAAACCTTTGTGCGCGAACGCGACACCGCGCTGATTAAAGAAGCCATACTTCGGGAAATCCTTCGCGGCGGCCAGGTGTACTACCTGCACAACGAAGTCAAAACCATCGAAAAGGCCGCTCGCGATCTACAGGAGCTGTTGCCGGAATTACGCATCGGGATCGGCCACGGCCAGATGCCGGAGCGGGATCTTGAGCATGTAATGAGCGACTTCTACCACAAGCGCCACAATGTGCTGGTGTGCTCTACCATTATTGAAACCGGGATTGACGTTCCCAACGCCAACACCATCATTATTGAGCGCGCCGACAAATTCGGACTCGCCCAGCTTCACCAATTGCGCGGCCGCGTCGGCCGGTCACACCACCAGGCCTACGCCTATATGCTGACCCCGCCGGCAAAACAACTGACCACCGACGCACAGAAACGTTTGACTGCGATCAGCGAGGCCCATGACCTTGGCGCCGGCTTCACTCTGGCAACCCACGATATGGAAATCCGCGGCGCCGGTGAACTGCTAGGCGAAGATCAAAGCGGCCAGATTCATTCCATCGGTTTTACTCTCTACATGGATATGCTGGATCGGGCCGTGAAGGCACTGAAAGATGGCAGAGAAATCAGCCTTGAAGACAGTCGCGAAGACCACATCGAGGTCAACCTGCGTATTCCAGCGCTGATCCCAGAAGACTACCTGCACGATGTGCAGGAGCGACTGATACTCTACAAGCGCATTTCCAGCACCGACAGCGAAAATGGCTTGCGAGAATTGCAGGTGGAGATGATCGACCGCTTCGGGCTGCTTCCCAACCCCATCAAAAACCTGTTCCGCTGCGCTGATTTGCGCCTGCGCGCGGCGGAGCTCGGCCTCAACAAAATTGAAGCCTCCGCCCGCGGTGGCCGTTTGGAATTTGCCGAGAATACACGGGTTGAGCCGCTGGCAATCGTTAAGCTGGTGCAGAGCAACGCGGTAAAATACCAGCTCGACGGCGCCAACGCCTTGAAGTTTAAAGATGAGATCGAAGACAGCGAGGCACGCCTGGCAAGCGTGGAAGAATTACTCGACAAACTGACCCCAAATGATTGAGCCTGGTGGGCGCAGCTGCCATAGTACGGGCCAACGTCGTAAAATTTATCGAACTGAGACAAATTCAGTGAAGCAACGTAGCACAATGATTTTCCTGCGCCGACTCGCCTCCTTTGCGGCGGTAGCACTTACCTTGAGTCTGTCCTCCCCACTGCATGCCGAGGATGACAACCGTTTTCAGATAGACCTGCTGGTCTTCGCCAATAAAGACACATCCGCCGCCTACGCCGAACAATGGCCGGAAAAACTCTACCTCCGCTACCCCCAGAACTGGGCGCGGCTGCATCGGGGAGATAACGGTGATTCTTTTGAAATCCTCTCAGAGCCAGATCCCGAGTTTGCCAAGGCTGCTGCATCGGTGCGCCGCTCGTCGCTGTACCGCCCCCTACTTCAGATCAGCTGGCAACAGGACCTGACAAGCCGCAAAAAGGCCCCGGCGATTCTCGTCAAAGGGGGTAAGGAGTTTGGCAACCACCACGAGCTGGAGGGCTACCTCAAGGTCGCCGTAGAACGCTACCTCTATGTTGAAACCAACCTCTGGCTGGCCAACTTCCGCGAGACACCCGCGGTAACCTTTAGCGGAATAGATACAGAACCCGCAGCACCAAGCCGCTACTATCTTCCGCGTCAACCGGTGAGCTACAACGTGGAACCCGAATTTATTGACGAAGAATACGAATCCAGCCCGGAATATCAGGAGTTCTTGCGTCAAAACCCCGACCAGGCCAAAACAGCCGCCCAGCCCGAGACAACCCTGCCCGGCGGGCCACAGCAGCCCATCGATCGTATTGTGGTTATGCAACAACAGCGCAGAATGCGCAGTGGTGAACTGCATTTCATCGACCACCCCATGTTCGGCATTATCGTAAAGATCACCAAACTGGAGCGCGTTGAGGAAAATAGCGAAGCGCCACTTTCCCAGACCGAGGCCGTTGGCACACCCTAAGCCCAGGGGTGCCGACGCTCTTTTACTAACAGGCGGTGATACACCGCGCCAGCAGCGCCTTAACCTGCCCCATGCCGTTATCGATCACCGCATGGATATCTTCCATGGTAATGGGAACATCACTAACGCCGGCGGCAGGGTTGACCACCAGACACACCGAGGCGTAATCGAGTCCGGCCTCTCTCGCCAACGCCGCTTCCGGCATAGCTGTCATGCCGACAACATCATTGCCATCCCGCGCCAGGCGTTTAATTTCCGCCGCAGTTTCCAGCCTGGGGCCTTGGGTCACTGCGTAGGTGCCGTAGGGCTCAATATCAATACCGAGGTGTTCCGCCGCAGCACAGAGCCGCAGTCGCAGTTCTTCGCCGTAGGGGTAACTGAAATCGATGTGCTCAACAACGCCATCGTGCCCATCAAAGAAGGTGTGCTCACGCCCCCAGGTATAGTCGTTCAATTGCTCTGGCAGCGCGATAACCCCGGCAACAAAGCGATCTGTGATGCCACCAACCGCATTTACCGCGATGATTTCCGTTACCCCGGCATCTTTCAATGCCTGGATATTCGCCCGGTAGTTAATGGCATGGGGCGGTACTGAGTGCCCTTCCCCGTGGCGAGCCAGAAACAAAAACTCCGCACCGTGGTACTCAAATCGGCTGAGTGGCGCGCTGGGCTCGCCCCAACGGGTTTCCACCTCCCGACTCTCGAGCAAATGTGCCCCTGGCCAATCACAAAGACCGGTTCCGCCAATTACCGCTGTCACCTTACCCATTTACTGTTTCGCTCCTAATACTAAGCCTGTTGCGGCTCATGCCGCATTTCTACCGGGTCTATTTTGAGTGTTTGCGTCGGGTAGGCTACATCCGCCCCGGCCCGGTGAATAATATCCAAAATCTTCAGCAGAATATCTTGTTTGATAACGTGGTATTCAGCCCAGACCGTGGTTTTCGTAAAGGTGTAAATAAAGAAATCCAACGAGGACGGACCGTAACTGTTGAAATTCACCATCAGGATTTTGTTGTGATCGATATCAGGATGGTTCGCCAGCATGTCCTTTACCCGCTCAACAACCTCAGGCAAAACCCGGGCGTCATCATACCGCAAACCAATCGTTTCATAGATGCGACGATTAAGCATGCGAGAAGGGTTTTCCACCGCAATCTGGGTGAACGTGGAATTCGGCACATACAGTGGACGTTGATCAAAGGTTCGAATACGTGTCTGACGCCAGCCGATCACCTCGACCGTCCCCTCGATATTTTTATCGGGAGAACGAATCCAGTCGCCCACGGAAAAAGGGCGGTCCAGGTAAACCATCAGCCCGCCAAAAAAATTGGCGAGCAAATCCTTCGCTGCAAAACCTACTGCGATACCACCGATACCACCAAACGCCAACACGCCAGATACGCTGTACCCGAGGTTTTGCAAAATCATCAGTGTCGCAATAATAAAAACGGCGGTGCGCAGCAATTTTGCCAACGCCATTACCGTAGTGCGATCAAGGGGCTCTTCGTCACGGGTATATTCATCAGACAATAGGCGCAACTCAACCTGCTTGATCAAATTGACCAGCAACCACGCCAGAATGACCACAATAGCCACGCCGCGTAGCGGTGCCAACACGGAAAAAACCTCAGCATCACTAGACGTTGCGATAATCTGCAGAACATGGCTCGCCCCAACCACCCAGATCATCAAAATAATCGGCTTGCGGGCGGCAGCCAGGAGCGCGTCGTCCCACAGATTATGGGTTTTCTCAAACTGCCTTTCGAGCCGCTGCAGCACGCGGCCCGCTATCAGATTGGCAGTTAGCACCAACAGCACTACGACAAATACTTCACCCAACCATGGGTACTGGGACCACTCGATCGCGCTCCACCAGGACTCAGACATACGAGTTCTTAGCCTCCATAATTTCTATACAAATTACTTTTTACCTTGCGCGCTTTTATTCTATTACAGACTAAAAACTGCCTAAAAAACGCACAAAAAAAGTGAAGAAAAATAGCCATCTCATTGAAAATGGTAAAATTTCACAACCGCGAGTATAGGGCATCACCATTAAAAGTACTGCCGCGCTGGAAAAATACCTACTAGACAGGTTTTTGTTAAGTGTTAGTTTGGTACTAGGTTTTAGCGGAGGTGAAAAATATGGCATCTATAAGACCACAAGTCGGGAATTGGTACAAAGATACCGAGCTTGATCAAATATTCGAGGTTGTTGCAGTTGATGACGACCTTGATTCCATTGAAGCCCAATTCATTGACGGTGAGCTGTGCGAATACGATCTGGACAGCTGGCGACAACTTAAACTCGAAGCTGTTGAAGAGCCCGAAGATTGGCGCAACGCCTTTGAATTAAGCGATGACGATTACCGCCACTGGGATGACACCATGACTCCGGAAAACTGGAACAACCCCCTGGCCGAAATCGAGACCGACGTTATCAACGGCATTCTCGACGAATATTAAGTTTTCCTGCATTCCACTCCCCTCTGCCCACAACCAGTGGGCTTTCTTCGTATTTCTCCCCCGCCAACATTGAACAAAAAATTTCACTGTACGCTTGCACAGGCAAAAATACTGTATATACTCACAGTTACTGTATAGATAAACAGATATCAGTATCACGGCTTAACAGCCCGCACATTACGCCGCAGCCAGGAGCAGCGATATGGAAAAGCTGACCGCAAGACAAAGTGAAGTTTTGCAGCTCATTAAGAACTATATTGAAGATACCGGCTACCCACCGACGCGGGCCGATATCGCCAGGGAACTGGGGTTCCGCTCTCCTAATGCCGCAGAAGAACACCTGAAAGCCCTCGCCCGTAAAGGTGCCATCGAAATCATTGCCGGCGCATCACGGGGGATACGCCTACCTGAAACTGCCGGCATACCCATTGTTGGCCGCGTGGCCGCCGGTAACCCGATTCTGGCGGAGCAGAATATCGAAGATTACTGCGCCATGCCGCCTTCACTTTTCTCCCCCGCCGCTGATTACTTTCTACGCGTGCGTGGTGACAGCATGATTAACGCCGGCATCCTTGAGGATGACCTGCTTGCCGTGCATCGCTGCAACACTGCCCACAATGGTCAGATTGTGGTTGCCCGAATTGATGACGAAGTAACGGTTAAACGCCTACAACGCAAAAAAAACCAGTACCAGATTCTGCTACTGGCAGAAAACCCCGACTACGCGCCGATAGAAGTCGACCTGCGTCATCAGGACTTTGCTATCGAAGGCCTTAGTGTCGGCGTACTACGCAGGAGTTAAGCTGATGTCCAGTTTTGAGCAACGCCCCCTATTTGCCAATGAGTCATTTGCCGCCGCACAGCGCGACAGCCAAGCCCCGCTCGGCGCCCCGTTACCACTTGCCGGCGAGCGCATTACTGAGATCACGCTGGCCAGCAACGCCCACCTGTCCAAGGCGATTCTGGCGGGAATGCTGATGGAATTAAGTAGCAACGCCGATCTGCGCTGGTTGTGCTGGGTCGCTGAGCGTCCACTGAAACCCCTGCTGAGCAAGGTCAATAGCGCCTCCCCCCTGCGGGTTCTGCAAGTTGTTAGCAACAAGCGCCAGAACACCGCTGACGACCACAGCAGCGAGCTGTGCCGCATTGCAGCGCGGGCACTGGAAAGGGGAAAAAGTCACACCGTTGCCGTTATGCTGGAACGGCCTTTGAGTATTGAAGAAAGAGAGCGCCTGGAATGCGCAGCGCTTGCAGGCAATGCAGAATGCTTACTTATTCAACTGCAGGGCTGAGCGCTGTGGGGAATGACACGCAAGACTAGTGGACGGTGCGGGATTGCGGCTCAAGCTGTAGATCTTCATCTTCTTCTACGACTTCCGCTTCCTCGATACCAGAA
>JBFEVY010000238.1:0-5603 GCA_041546665.1 Spongiibacteraceae bacterium
CTCGGCGTTTTCCTGATCGAGGTTGCCGGTGGGTTCATCCATCAACACGCAGCGCGGCTGATTGAGCAGCGCCCGGGCAATCGCAACGCGCTGGCGTTCTCCGCCGGAGAGCTGCGCCGGCCGGTGCTTCAGACGATGCCCCAGTCCGACCCGCTCCAGCAGCGTTGCCGCCGCCGCATAGGCCTGGGCGCGCTTCTGACCGCCGATCAAGCCCGGCATTGCCGCGTTTTCCAGCGCGGTGAACTCGCCCAGCAAATGGTGAAATTGGTAAACAAATCCGAGCTCGGTATTGCGCAGCGCGCTGCGCTGCCGATCCGGCATCGATGACAAGCCCTGCCCCGCCACCGTGACTTCACCACGGCTGGGCACATCGAGGCCGCCGAGCATATGCAATAAGGTGGTTTTGCCCGCACCGGAGGGACCGACGATTGCGACGCGCTCGCCCTCGTGAATCTCCAGGTCAATCTCCTTGAGAATATCGAGGTGCTCACCACCCTGGTCGTAGGATTTACAGAGCTTGATACAGGCAAGTACCGGCTGGTCGGCGCTGCCTGCCAGCGGCGTGGAATTATTCATAACGCAAGGCTTCCGCGGGTTCGACTTTCGCCCCGCGCCAGGCGGGATAAAGGGTCGCTAGTAGGCTGAGCAGCAGGGAAAACAGGCTCACCAGAACAACATCGCTGACGCGAATCAGCGAGGGCAAATGGGTAATAAAATAAACTTGGGGATCAAACAGGTGAAAGCCGCTCAAGCCCTCAAGCCAGGCAACGATTTCACCGACATAAGCTGCCACCGGCACCCCAACGGCGACCCCCAGCAACACACCGATCACCCCGGTACTCATTCCGTAGACCACAAAGATAGTCATGATATTGGCGGGCGATGCGCCCATGGTACGCATCACCGCGATGGCGCCGCGCTTACCCGACACCGCCATACTCAGGATTGAGACAATATTGAAGGCCGCGATCAAAATAATGAAAAGGAGCAGCAGCCGCACCAGCGTCTTTTCCATTTTCACCGCCTGAAACAGGCTGCCCTGGCTGTCTTGCCAATCAACCCCGACACTGCCCGCAGGCATCATAGCGAGCAGGTTTTTTGTATGCCGGGGTGCCGCGAACATATCGTCGTACTGCAGTCGAAATCCTTCAACCGCCCCGCCAAGCTGGTAGAGCCGCTGGGCATCTTTTAAATGAATAAAAGCCGTGGTGCCGTCAAGCTGGGCACCGGCCTGAAAGACGCCCACCAGGGTAAAATCCTTTTCCCGGGGTAGCAGACCAAAGGGCGTCACGGTAACCCGGGGCAAAATCACGCGAACCGACTGCCCCAAAACCAGACCCAGTTGCCGGGACAAGATATCGCCGACAATAATCTGGTAGTCGCCGCCCTGCTCGTCCAGATAGTGACCGGCGACCATATGCTGGGCCACCTCAGACACCTGGCGCTCGCGCTGCGGATCAATGCCGTAAAGCTCCGCACCCTGGATGCGCTGCCCCGCCGACAACATGGCCTTGTCACCAACATAGGGGGCCACCCCGACCACACCCGGCGTCGCCGCAAGGCGATCCGCCAGAGCCGGCCAATCCTCCAGGCCCTGCGCCGGCCCCTCAATATGAGCGTGGGGCACCACCGACAGCACCCGCTTTTGCAGCTCGGCCTCAAAGCCGTTCATCACCGACATCACCACAATCAGCGACACCACGCCGACCAGCACCCCCAGCAGCGAAAACCAGGAGATCAGCGACATAAAGCGGTCATTCCCCGAGGCCCGCCAGAAATAGCGCAGACCGACAAAGAACGGGAACAGACGAAACATTTATAGCAACTCCATGTGGGCACCCCGACCCGTACATAGGACTGACAACAAGGCGGTGCTAAAGTGGCATAGTGAGCCCAGGCAGCCCCGACAATTTCGGCATATACTACATGGACAGGGCAAACAAATGCAGTGTATTTCCCGTTACAACAACGAGATAGGCTACATTGTGCAACCAGTACCGTATTATGACTAGGACGCCGCCATGCTACTGATTCTCCACCCCGACACCCAGCAAAACGATGAGGCCTACCAACAGACCCTCACCTTTCTCAACGCGCTACCCAATATCAGCATCCGCCACCACCAGATTCAGGGTCAGCAACAACAACTCTCGGAAATCTACCTGTTGGGCGACACCCACAACCTCGACAGCGATGAAATTGAAGCCCTGCCGGCGGTGGAAAGGGTTATTCGCATTTCCGAGGAATACCGGATTCTTGGCCGCCACCGCGACGAGCGGCGCCAGTCCGGCTTTACCTACCGCGGCGTGGACTTCAGCCAGGACAGCCTGAACGTCTTTGCCGGGCTCTGCGCGGTGGACAACCGCAAGCATGTTGAGGAAATGCTCGCTGCGCTCAAGGCCAACGGTCTGGAATGCACGCGCATGGGGGCCTACAAACCCCGTACCAACCCCTACGCCTTTCAGGGCCACGGCGCCTCGTGCCTGCCCTGGGTGTTTGAACTGGCCGGCAAATATGGCATCAAGGTGATCGCGATGGAGGTCACCCACGAGCAGCACGTCACCGAGATCAACGACGCCCTGGCCGCCGCCGGCAATCCCTGCGGCGTCATTTTGCAGATCGGTACCCGCAATACCCAGAACTTTGAACTGCTCAAAGCCATCGGCCGCCAGAAGGAACATCCGGCGCTGCTAAAAAGGGGCTTCGGTATCACCCTTAATGAATCACTCAATGCCGCCGAATACCTGGCCAGCGAGGGCAACAGCCAGGTAATATTCTGTCTGCGCGGCATGAAGAGTGACTTCGGCGCTCCGCACCGCAACCTGGTCGATTTCGCCCAGGTCCCCACCGTAAAAAGGCTGACGCGGATGCCGGTGTGTATCGACCCCTCACACTCCGTTGGCAGCCGCGAGCGGGCTCCGGATGGCGTGCTGGAACTGTGCCACGCCACCGCCCAGGGCGTT
Organism: Spongiibacteraceae bacterium; assembly: GCA_041546665.1. Lineage (GTDB taxonomy): Bacteria > Pseudomonadota > Gammaproteobacteria > Pseudomonadales > Spongiibacteraceae > Spongiibacter. The sequence continues at coordinate 2,964 of JBFEVY010000238.1, forward strand.
GCCGCCGGCGCAAATATGATTCTGGTCGATTTTCATCCCGCGCCGGAAAAGGCACTGGTCGATGGCCCCCAGGCAATGCTGCTCAGCGAGCTGGAACCGTTTCTGAAAGATGTTGAGCTGGCGCGCCAGTGTTATCTGGCGCGCCGTCAGGTGTGGCAGGACTAAGGTCAGGAAAGTCGGGGCCTGAACTATCAGGCCCTAATGATTCAAGCGGGTCGCAGCTTGTTCAGCGCCGGGCTCGCGTTCCACCTCCAGCGCTGCTTCGCCGGTCATACCAGGCACAAAACGCCCTAGATAAGGACGACGCAGCACCAAAAACGCTGCCGGCACAAATACCAGCGAGAGGATGGTAGTGAAGACCGTACCGCCGGCAAGCACAATGGCAAACGGCGGCCAGAACTTGCCACCGAAGGCGATAAGAGGAATCAGACCGGCTACCGTAGTAATGGTCGTAGAGGTAATATGCCGGGTACACTCCAGCACAATATCGATGATTTCCGCGCGATTGCCCGCCATCGCCAGGGGCGAGGCTTTCAGCTCGGTCAAGATGACGATGGCGGCGTTTACCGCCAGCCCCATCAAGCCCATCAGGCCAATAATGGAAGTAAATCCAAACGGGAACTGCGAGAGCCACAGGCTCAACATCCCCATACCCGCCGATTGAATGGCCACCAGAAATACCAGCGCCGAAAGGCGGAAGGAATCAAAGGCCATTACCACGGTCACCACCAGCAAAATCGCGATAATCCCTGTGCTACTGATCAGCTTATGCACCGCTTCATCCCGGGCCTCTGACTCGCCGCCGATTTCCAGGTGGTATCCAGCCGGAGTGGTAAAGCCCACGTTCTCGAGTTTCTCTTTCACCCGTTCCAGCACCACCGACGGCAGGACACCATCTTGAACATAGATCGCAATATTGTTGACCCGCTGACTGTCGCGGCGGGAAATCACCGCCTGTGCCGGGCGCAGTTCCACATCAGCCAGGGCCGAAAGCGGCCTCGCACCTGTTGGCAAGGCCAGCGGAAAAGAAAGTAATACATCAATACTGGTTTCCTTAACATGCATCCCCGACACTCTGACCGGTATCTGCTCGGTGCCGTCCAGCATGCTGCTGCTTGGAATACCATCGATGCTAGCAGACAACACCCGGGACAGATCCCGCAGCCCGACCTGGGCGCGCTGTGCCTCGCTTTCATCCACATCGAGCCAGACCTTGGGCACTACTTCACTGATGGAATCCTGAACCTGAGCCACACCTTCTGTTTGCAGCGCAGCGAAGCGAATCTGATCACCCAGGTGTTTCAGCTGGCCGAGGTTACTGCCAATTAAACGCAGTTCAATCGGCGCATCCTGCGGCGGGCCTTGCTCCAGGCGCCGCACAATGGTCTGGTACTCGGGAAAGGCTTCGTCCAACTCCCGCTGCAACACCGACACCAGGCGATTGGCCTCCTTGTAGTTGACCATTGTCGTCATCGCCTGGGCATAGTGGCTGGAACCGTCCTGCCCGGACTTCAGGTTGTAGTAAAACTTGGGCGCGCTGGCACCCACAAACCAGTGTAAATCGGTGACCTCAGGATGGCGCTGAATCACCTCACTCAGCCGTTCCGTCGCCTCGCGGGTCTGGTGAATACTGCTGGCGGCGGGCAGGAAGAGTTCGATATCAATCATGTCCCGCTCGGACACGGGGAAGAATTGCTCGGGAAGCTGCTGCGCCAGAAAAAAGCCCGAAATCGGTACCAGGCAACACAGCAGCATCGCCCGGCGCGGATAGCGCATCACCGCTTCCAGCAATGTGCGATAGGCTTTCAGCGGCGCGGAAAACGACACGCCACGGCCCTGACTGCCCGACAACCAGCGACCGGCAATTGGGGCAATAAGAAACAGGGAGATCAACCAGGAACCGATCAAGGAAAAAATCACCGTACTGGAGATGGCCCCGACAAACTCACCACTCGAGCCCGGCATCAGCAGGATTGGCAGGAAGGTTAAAACCGTGGTCAGAGTAGACCCCAACAGGGGCACCAGCAGATGGCGGAAGGCTTTTGTTGTGGCGTGTATTGGAGAGTAGCCACTCTGACGGTAGCGCATCACCTGGTCGACAACCACGATGGCGTTATCAACCATAATCCCCAAGGCCACGATCAACCCGGTAACCGACATCTGGTGAATCGGTACGCCGCCAAAATACATACAAGCCAGCGAAAACATCATCGTCAGCGGCAGGGAAACCGCCACAATCACCGCCGAGCGCCAGCCCAGGGTAAACAGCAAAATCACAAAAATCAGCGTGAAACCAAGCAGAATATTATTGACCAGCTCATTCAGCCGCGTGGTGGTATAACGCTGCTGAACAAACAACTCGTCAACCCCGATTTCTTCGGGCAAAGTGGCGACAAAATCCGCTACTTCCTCGCGCAGTGCGGCGGTCCAGCGATCTCCCCGCTCCTCTGCTTCCATTCTTGCGCCAATCGCTATACCGCGGGCACCATCCACAATGGCCATCGAACGGGGGTTTTCATTCTCACCAATATAAACGTTGGCGATATCCTGTAATTGCAACGAGCCGCCCTCTGGCAGAGTCAGCAACGGGGTTCGCCGAATCCGCTCCAGCTCATCGTAGCCCCCGATGAGTTCCAACGA
>JBFEVY010000364.1:0-3348 GCA_041546665.1 Spongiibacteraceae bacterium
ATTGGAAAATGAACAATGAACGATACAGCTAGTGGTTCCACACGCTGTGGTTTTGTCGCAATTGTTGGCCGGCCCAATGTCGGCAAATCAACCCTGCTGAATCATATTCTCGGTCAGAAACTGAGTATTACCTCTCGTAAACCTCAGACAACGCGGCACCAGGTGTTGGGGATTAAAACTGAAGGCGAAATTCAGGCCATTTACGTTGATACGCCCGGCCTGCATCTTCATGGCGAAAAGGCGATCAACCGGTATATGAATCGCGCTGCGAGCTCAGCCATTAAAGACGTTGACCTTATTCTGTTTCTTATCGACCGGGACCGCTGGACTGAAGAGGACGACCTCGTTCTCCAGCAGTTGGAAAACGCTGCCTGCCCGGTGATCCTGGTGATTAACAAAATTGATCGCGTTGCTGATAAAAAATCGATTCTGCCGCTGATCGAAAAGCTATCCGCTAAACGCAAGTTCGCTGAAATTGTGCCGATTTCCGCGTTGCGCGGTCACAGTCGCGACGAGCTGGAAAATTTGATCAGTAAATATTTGCCCGAGGGTATTCACCATTTTCCCGAGGATCAAATCACCGACAGAACGGAGCGGTTTTTAGCAGCGGAGCTGGTGCGCGAAAAGATTATGCGCCAGCTCGGTGAAGAAGTGCCCTACGCGATGACGGTGGAAATCGAAGAATTTAAGGTTTCGCCGCGGCTAATTGAAATCAGTGCGCTTATCTTGGTCGAGCGCGCCGGGCAGAAGAAAATCATCATCGGGGAGGGGGGAAGCCGACTTCGTCAGATCGGTACTGAAGCGCGTAAGGACATGGAAAAGGCCTTTGATAGCAAGGTCATGTTGCGGCTTTGGGTGAAGGTGAAATCGGGCTGGTCGGATGATGAACGGGCACTGCGCAGCCTCGGCTACAACGATTAATCAAATTTCCTCAGGCTGACGGTATTCCAATCGTGCTGCGTATTGAGGATCAACCCTGCTTTATATTGCATGTGCGGCCTTACCGCGACACCAGTGCGATTGTGGATTTTTTGAGTCGTGACTACGGCCGGTTAAGCGCTGTAGCCAAGGGTTTGCGCGGCGGCGGCAAACAGCGTCAGGCTTGGCGCGCGGGGCTGCAACCCTTCAATTTGTGTCTGCTCGGCTGGCAGGGTCGCAGCGATCTGAAAAACCTCGTTGATCTTCAATACCTGAATGCGGCGGTACTGCGCGGCGAGGCGCAATATTGTGGATTTTATGTTAACGAGCTCGTAGAGCGTCTGTTGCATCAGCACGATCCCCACCCTGAGATTTTTACCGCCTATAGTCGCTGTCTGGATCAACTCGCCGACGTTGAGGCGAATTCCCTTGCCTTGGCGGTGCCGCTCAGAAAATTTGAATTTGCCTTGCTTGAGGCGCTGGGTTACGGCGTGTACCTGGACCATTGCTCAGATAGTGGTGAGGCGCCCCTTGCCGAGCATCATTATTGTTATATGCCCGAATATGGTCTGCGGCTGGCGCAACCGGGCGATCAGCATTTTTACGCAGGCGAAGATCTGTTGGCGCTGGCGCGGGGCGATTTTCAGAGTCGCACGGCGCTCGCCGCCGCCCGGCGTCTGACGCATATTGCGTTGTCACCGTTATTGGGCGAAAGGCCACTTCGGAGTCGTGAGCTGTTTTACAAAGGAGTTGCCAAATGATTTTGGGGATAGGAACGGATCTACTGAATCAGGTACGGATCGAGAAGAGTTTGGCTCGCTTCGGCGACCGGCTGGTAAAGCGCGTGTTGAACGAGCAGGAGCGCAAGGCTTTTGCCGCTGCGCATGCCCCCGCTAATTTTCTTGCCAAACGTTATGCGGTAAAAGAGGCAGCGGCTAAGGCATTGGGTGTAGGAATTGGCGCAAGGGCTAACCTGCATGACTTTACCGTGGTAAAAACGGAACTAGGCGCGCCATTATTAGAAATTTCCGGAGTGGCAAAGCACACGGCAGATTCACTGGGTGTGCGCTATGCGCACGTCTCTATCAGCGACGAATATCCGCAGATTTTGGCTTTCGTGGTGCTCAGCGCTTAAAATGTGCACGTTGCCTGTTACTGAAAAATAACCTCTAAATCGTAGCTGTCCCGCCAAGCCAGTAGCCCCTCCGCGGCGTCGATAACAGCAGAAAACAACGCAGCATCAGTTTCAAGGACCTCAGCGCCCAGCTCAGCGGTCTGCATTTGCTCTTCCAGACGGGAAACCGCGGCCTTCAGGCGCGGTACACCGGTATAGCAGCACCCCCCTTTGAGCTCATGATTGATCGACGCAATCGCCTCCCAGTCCTTGTTTTGGAATGCGGTGCGCAGCGCGACAAGTTGGTCGGGCAGCGCATCGAGCAACATGCCTAACATACTACGGGCAAGTTCCGGGCGTTGCCTGGACAGAGTAAGGCATTCGGCAATGTCTACCGGACGATCGATATTGTCTGTCGAAGATGACTCCCGAGTTGAGTCGGGGGCGCTCGGCAAAAAACGTTGCAACGCGGCGTTGAGCTGAGATTCGGTAATGGGTTTGCTAATGTATTCGTTCACGCCGGCCTCGCGAAGTTGGGCGGGATTTTCCGGGGCGAGATAGGCAGAAACGGCAATGATCGGGGTATGAGTGTTGGCGCCAAACTGGCGAATCCGTCGGCTGGCCTCAATGCCGTCGAGTTGTGGCATCTGGATGTCGATAAGAATCAGATCGTACGCCTTTTCTTCGCAGATTCGAATGGCTTCGATCCCATTTTGCGCGGTTTCAGCGACGATGCCGACGTCCAGAAGAAAGTTTTGCAGGATATGCAGGTTTGCAGGATTGTCGTCGACAATCAGCAGCTTGCAATGCCGGTAGCGGTGGCGGTCCTGATGATGTGTATCGTAGCCGCCACCTTTATTGAGTGCGTCGAACAGACGCACATGGGAGACCGGCGTATCGAGATAAATGCGCGGGTCGTCCGCCTTTTTATCTACCGGGTTCGAACACAGTATCACGGCGTTGTCGTCGGTCGATTGTGCTAGTGCGCTGGTATCGGTTTCGTAACCCAGATTGATAATCTGATAGTCACAATCAGTAGCGAGGGAAGTCAGTGTTTCGGTGTGCTCGGTTTCGAGCCCCCAGCGAGTGAGAAACTTAAGCAGACCCTGGCTGTGATAGGGGTCAGGGTCACATACGGCGACGCGGCGCCCCGAAAGTGCGTTGAACTGGCGTATTTCCATTCGGTCCCTGGCTACAGGGAAGGTGAGTGTAAACCAGAACGTGGCGCCTTTACCGGCTTCGCTGTCGACGCCGATTTCTCCGCCCATTTGCTCTACCAGGCGCTTGACGATAACCAGGCCAAGTCCGGTTCCACC
>JBFEVY010000093.1:0-10920 GCA_041546665.1 Spongiibacteraceae bacterium
ATCCCCATCTCAAGCTCGTCTTTCGAGCATGACGCGATTTTCGTTCACTCAAAACCCGGCTCGGGGTAAAAGCCTCTCAATTAAAATTCGGCCGGCGTATTATGACCCATTAGACGCGGATGCCGGACACAGGAAGAATGCCGAGCTAATAATGGCTGAAGCCGAAGTACAACTAAACGAAGATCAAGTAGAGATTACCCGCTTTACAGCGCTCTCAATAATGAGCGCAAATACCGATGCAACGGGCCTTCCCGGTGATCGCAATTTTGCATGGAAAATGCGCCTCGGAGCGGAAAGAGCTGACCTAGAGTGCAAACATTGCATGATTGCGCGCGCACAAGGTGATATGGGTTACGCAATTCAGCCTCACCAGGCTATTTCAATTTCTGCCTACTTGGGTGGCGCAATCCAAGAAAAATACGACAATTATGATAGCGGTTTTGTACGTGCATCCGTCGCCGCGATCTCGCATCACAACCGATTTAGCGCGAGGGCAGAACTCGAACAACGTTATTATCCGGAAAATGACGAAAATACGGACGTCTATTCCATCGACATCAACTATCGGCTTTCAAAAGACACCAGCCTTCGCTTGGAGGCTGAAAAAAATCAAGCTATCGAATCTAAACTCGGCATTTCCTGGTATTGGTAGCCCGGCTTCATGCCTAAAAATGCTGGCTCATAGATAGATTTGAACCCGATAAACCTCCTATCTCTCGCATGCTGTATCGATCGCTGTCTAAGCCAGAAGGCCGCCAATTCCAGTCCACCGTCAGCCAGGACGGAACCGGAGCCTGTTCCGCAGTCGCACGATAACTGCTCCACAGCCAATCACGTGCGGAAGTGACCATCCACGCTCGAACAGAATTCCGTACGATGTAGCGAGACAATTCCAACAACTAGCGATTTGCTTGCACAAGAATTGCCTTACATCGCCCCTGAAAGACATGCCCCCAGTTCCTTCGACTTCTCACGACGCTGAACGAGGCTCAACACGCAACTGGCCAAAGCCATCTATCTCGTTGAATTTATAGACAAAAATATAAAATGCATTTTTTAGGCGTCTTTCTTGCTTACCCCTAGGGGTAAAGTCACCCGCCAACTTCGGAAACGCAACGATGATATTAAAATCCATAGCCAATACACGCTTTTTCCTCGCTATTGCCTTCACGTTTAGCGCATTTTCAGCTCAGGCCGCTGCATTATCAGACCTCTACGACAAGGTGCCTCGCCCCCCCTCCAGCTTGAATACGGCACTTTCTTGGGTCAAAGACGGTGAAATCGTGCAGGCGGAGTACGTCGCAATGACCAAAGCCATTGCCGATGAACGCGCTCGCATTATTGCCGCCAACGGCGGCAAAATGCCGGAAAGCTATACATCGGTACCCACTATAAGCGACAGCCCGGAGATTAAAGCTGCCGCCCGTGGGTATTCTGACTACCTTCTTCGAAATCAAGGCAAAAACGACCCAAAAGCGGAGCTCAGTCAGCGCAAGCGCTGGCTACAAATGGCCTATGGTGGAAAGCAGATGGCATTGACCCGACGAATGGCGCCGTGTGCCAAGCCTTGCACGGATCCAGCCGCGCTGGAGAAGAATAAGCCGCTTTTGAAGAAGCGAAACTTTGAATTGCACACCGAAATTCAGTCATGGAACGCCTTATTCGACGACTGGAAAAAGAACCGCGTGGGTTACATTATCACGGCGGACCCGCTGATCGCAGGCGCAAAGCCTACCACTGCGGAAGGTAAGGCGATGATGGCCAGCTACCAGGCCGCTATGCTCGGCGAGGTGGAGTATTTGTTATCCATTACCAAGCTGTGTCTGCTACGCGCCGAGGCCATTTACAACGGCCTGGACGGATCGGAATCTGACGCGATCACCGGCGCTACCAAGAAAGCCGCGAAGTAGCATTAGAGCTATCTCGCTACTGGCCGCCAATCACTTGAGAGACCCGTTGCATCAGTAGCGGGTCCCCCCTCGCTTTTTGCTTCTCCTACCACTAGCCGTGCACAACATACCCTCACCCTGTGCAGTAGTTCACAACCCATTAGCATATTCACCTACAGCCCAGGCAAGGCTGGCACTATAAGCTGCTATTTAAATAGAGGCATCGTGTTCCAGGAAAATAATATGCAAAAAAAACTACTCGCCACTGCTTGTGCACTCTCGCTTTGCTACGCCACTGGGCTGAACGCCCAGCAAGATGAACGCCGCTACGGTCAGGGAGCGGCTTTTACGGTTGAAGATCTGCCCCCTGGGCAATTGCGCTCCCGCCTGGAGTCGCTACCCCCTACAGCGAAAGCCAAAGCCCTGAACTGGCTGAGTAGCTTCACGTTTCCCGAGCAGGATCTGGATTCCCTGGGAATCGACAATGAGGGCGCCGTCTTTTATTTCGAGGGCGAACTGCCCGCCCCGGTGGAGTCGCAATCTTCCGGCGGCGCGACCATTGAATCCATCTCCGCCGCTGACGCATTCACCCTGCACAGCCGCCCCGGCGCGAGCAAGGTCATTTACCTGGACTTCGACGGTGAAGTGATTACCGGCACCGCCTGGAATAACAGCGGTGTGACAAGCTACGACGCCAAAGCCTTCAGCCAGGACAGCGACTACGCCTCGTTTTCTGCGGCTGAGCTGACCGCCATTGCCGAAGTCTGGCATCGAATTGCCGAAGATTTTGCGATTTTCGACGTCGATGTCACGACCGAGCGGCCAATCACCTTCGGCCCGCAGACCGGGCACGTGCTCATCACTGAAGATACAGACAAAAATGGCGCCGCCATGCCCTCGCAAGGTGCGGGCGGTGTTGCATATGTTGGTCCCTACGGCTGGTCGAACTATCAATACTATTCACCGGCACTGGTTTACGCGAACCGCCTGGGTCCCAACTATGCGCCCTTTATCTCTGAGGCCGCGTCACACGAAATGGGCCACAACCTCGGCCTTTCGCACGACGGCACCAGCTCGCTGGGCTACTACTCAGGGCACGGCTCTGGCTGGGTATCCTGGGGGCCCATCATGGGCACCGGCTACAATGACAACGTCAGCCAGTGGAGCAAGGGCGAATACCCCGACGCCAATAACACCCAGGACGACATCAGCATGATTACCGATGATTTCGGTCTTCGCGGCGATGATCACGGTGACAGTTTTGCAACCGCAACAGCCCTGGCGGTTCAGTCTGACGGCAGTGTGAGTGCAACCACTCCTGAGTCCGACCCCTTCAACACCGTTCCCGAGAACAAAGGCATTATCAACAGCACCAGCGATGTCGATACCTTTGTATTTAATTCCGGCGCAGGCACCCTGTCACTGCAAGTGACCCCATCATGGGCCGCCTACCCGCGCAGCAGCGGTGGCCGGGGCACTAACCTCGATGTGCTTGTTGGGCTCTATGATGGAAATGAACAACTGCTTGCGGAATTTGACCCACTGGATGACACCCTTGCGGCGGTCAATATCAGCGTCAATGCCGGCACCTACTACCTGAAGATTACCGGTGTCGGCAATGTCGACAGCCCCTACAGCGATTACGGCAGCCAGGGGCAATACTTTGTCACGGGAACCATCCCTTCTGCGGTTGTTGATACCACGGCCCCCAGCCCTGACCCCATGTCTTGGGCTCAGGTTCCGGCAGCAACAGGTGCTGACAGCATCGCCATGACTGGCGAAGTTGCAGTGGATGATCTCGGCGGGCCGGTGCAGTACTACTTCAGCTGTACGGCAGGTGACTCTGCATGTACCGACAGTGGCTGGATCAGCAGCAACAGCTATACCGCTACCGGCCTGAGCGCCGCGAGCAGCTATAGCTGGCAGGTTAAAGCCCGGGATTTAAGCGGCAACGAAACCCAGCCTTCTGCTACCGCAAGTGCCACAACCGACACGCCGCCACCCGCCCCCATGCCACCGGCAGCGCCAAGTGACGCAGTGGCAAGCGATCTGGCTGATGGCACAGCACTCATTACCTGGGTGGACAACGCGGATAATGAAACCAGCTTCGAAATTGTCCGCGAATCCTGGCATACAAAACGCAAACGCTGGCAATCTGCCACTCTTATAGCCACGCCTCCCGCTGACACCAGCAGTTATATCGACGCCAGCGGTACCGGCCTCTACCGTTACCATATACGCGCGGTGAACAGCGAAGGTGCCTCTGCCTATGCAGACACTGACCCCAATGGCGTGAATGTCACAGACAGTGCTAGCAGTGGCGGCGGTGGTGGCAGCTGCAAAGGCGGCCCCAAGAAATGCGGATAAACGACTAAGCACCTACCGGGCCTTGAATACTCAAGGCCCGCTCAAATCCCCCAACGCCACACCTCTATCGATTTGTGACACGCATCACAAATCCGCCCGCATGTTTACAAAAACCCCTCCAATCTGGCAAAGATCGAACTAATCTAACAGCAAGAAATAGTGGCGGCACTCTCCTAGCAACCGGTTAATTCAAGCTCCGTATGACCATGTCGACCTACCATCTACACAGCGATCAGCAGCCACACCATCACCTGGTGGGCGTCTTGTCGTTCGCTGCAGGGATCTGGCTGATTGGTGCGGTAATTGTCTTCTTTAACTACGAAACCGAACATCTGATGCGCTGCCTGAACGCCACCGCACTACTGGAAGGTGATTTTTACTGCCCGTCGTCATTTAACGACATACAGACAAACGCACTGGCCAGCGCCAAATGGCCGGCACAGCTTATGGCCCAGCTCGGCGTACAGTAGAGCTACCCCAGATTGTCACGGCTTTGCTCTATTGCGGCCGCTGCCCACCACAGAGAATAGCCGTCACCGGCTCGGTATCCATATATTCCTTAAGGCACAATACTTTGCCATCGCGGAATTCAAACAGAAAGTGGTACAGATTGCGGTAAACCCGACCTGAGGCATGTAAGCCCTCGCTATTGGCTTCAACCGCAACGCGGTCACCTTCAGCAGTGACTCCGGTCACCTCAAAGCGCAGTCCCTTCGGAAAGGCATCGTATATGGCACTGGCTGATGCCTCGATTTGCTCCCGGGAATAGCGACCGGAAATCAGGGTGTTTCCCGAGGTCCATAAACTCGCCTCGGGATGATAGAGCGACAGAAAGCCCTGAATATTCCCCTCTGACATATAATCCAGAAATTTGAGGGCGAGCTGGCGATTGTGCTCGGTACGCGAGGCAGTATCTCCCTCCGTCGTCATGCCTGCTCTACCTTCTGCCATTTACCAATTAAACCCAACAAGGTCAGTCGCAACTTGGACGCTCGAGGGTAGCCCACATACTGGGTCAGGAATAACACCACCTCTTCCAATTGCTCAATACTCAGCTCGCCGCGTTTGTAGGCCGACTCCGCCTGAATGGCAAAGGTGCCCTCCTCTCCCTGCGCGGTAATCGCGCCCAGCAGCAACAAACGACGGTCGCGAATACTGAGGGTGTCATTGTCCCAAAGCTCCCCGAACAGGGAACCCAGCATAAAGTCGAAAAACCGGTCCTGCCCCTCTGCCGGTGGGTCCGGCAGCTGATTACAGTAAACCTCGTGGTAGCGGGCAATACCGCGATCGCGCTTGTTGTTACTCATCTTTTTTCCCCTTTTTAACGAGCGCTACACGCGCATAAACTGGCCGCCATCCACATTGAGAATATGCCCCGTAATCCACGACGCCTTGTCAGACAGCAGAAAGAGCGCCGCGTCGGCCATATCATCTGGCGTACCGACCCGGCTTAACGGCATCTGCTTGACCAGTTCATCGGCGTAATCCCCTGCAGTATTTCTTAAAGCCTGGGTTTCCGTGGGGCCGGGGGCGATAGCATTGATGCGAATCTTTCGCCAGCCGAGTTCGCGGGCCAGCGAGCCGGTTAAGCCGTTCAGGGCCAACTTGGCGACGCCGTAAAAGCCCATATTCATCCATGCTGCCGTTGAAGACTGGTTTACAATCGCGCTGCCCTTGGGCATATGCGGTACACAGGCACGCGCCATCAGCAGCGCACCGTGTACATTGACCCGCATAAATGTTTCCAGGTAATCCATATCCACATTGAGGTAGCCCTCAATTTTCATATCGCCAAAAATTGCGGCGTTGTTAATCAGATAATCGATGCTTCCGAATTCCGCCGCCGCCTTTGCCGCGCAATCCAGACAGGACTGCTCATTGCCGACATCCGTTCTGACAAACAGCGATTGGCCACCGGCATTGCGAATATCCGCAGCGACACGCTCCCCCTGCTCAGCGTTGAGCTCGGCCACAACCACTTTCATGCCTTCCGCCGCGCAGCGCTTGGCGTAACCCTCGCCAATGCCCTGGCCCGCCCCTGTTACTATCACTACTTTGCCGTTAAAGCTCATTGTCACTCTCCCAGATTATTTTTATCTTTCAGTACTAAAGAACTTACGATTGGCTTTCCGGCAGGTGTACCCGCAAGCCCGCCATACTCGCTGTAACGGGAATCTGGCAACCGAGGCGGCTTTCGCCGCGTCGCTCTGCCACGCCCTCAAGCATTTGTTCCTCTCCCTCGCTGACTTCGGGCATTCCCTGCTGATCAGTCAATGCCACAAAGCAATGACAGGTTGCGCAGGAGCAAATCCCACCACACATTCCCTCGATCCCCGGCACCATATTCAACGTCGCGCCTTCCATCAGGCTCATTTCCTCGTCAACATCCACGGGATGTTCAGTACCGTCGTGCTCGACGTAGATAATCGCCACCATGTTTCAACTCCCTAAAAACGATATTTTTCTGACAGCCGGTTAGGCCGAATTTCAAGCAGGTCCACCGACACCCCCGGCGGTGCACCCAGGCAATACACCAAAGCATCGGCAACGTGCCCCGGCTCCATACCGCTGTCCATCCAGGCACCAAGGCGCTTATTCCAGGCGTCCACGGCCTGCTTGAGGCGTTCAAAATTCCATCCGGAAGCGAAGTCAGTCATCGCCGCGCCGGGGCGCAATATCGACACACCAATTCCCCACTCCTGAGCTTCGCAGCGCATATCCCGACTGAGGCGCTCCAAGGCCGCCTTACTCGCCGCATAGAGCGACAAGCCCTGCATTTCGTCGTGGTGCACTGCACTGGCCGAACTGATATTGACGATGCGCGGGTTATCACCCCCCTTCAACAAAGGAATCGCTGCGCGGCTGCAATACATAGCCGCAGCAATATTTAGCTGCAGCTGCTGCTGTATTTCTTCGTCGCTGTAGTTGTCGGCAAAGCCCGGCCGCGCCATTCCCGCGTTGTTAACAAGCCCATCAAGACGACCAAAATGTTCGTAAACTGCCTGAATTGCCGATTGCGCCTGCACACTGTCAGTCACATCGGCCTCCGCGGTAAAACACCGGGAAGCGCCGAACTGTTCGGCAACCGCGAGCAATTTCTCCCGCCCTCTGGCGATAAGCCCAACCTTGCCGCCGGCAGCCACGACCGCCTCAGCCATCGCCAAGCCATAACCACTTGAGCCGCCGGTAATCACATAGACCCGGCCGGCAATACTGTGATGAAACGGATTCATCGTTCCTCCTCAGGCCGGCAGGGCCACGGTTTTAGTTTCCAGATATTCGTCAAAGCCCTCCGGCCCCATTTCCCGACCATTACCGCTTTGTTTGTAGCCACCGAACGGCGCGTCCGGGCCGAGGAAATTGCCACCGTTGACGTTAACAGTGCCAGTGCGCATTCGGCTGGCAAAGTCCAGCGCGTGTTCCTCGCTCGCGGAATACACCGCACCGGATAGGCCGTAGATGGAATCATTGGCAATGCGCAGGGCATCGGCCTCGTCGTCATAGGGAATCACCACCAGTACCGGGCCAAATATCTCCTCCCGGGCGATGGTCATCGTATTTGTCACATCGGAAAAAATGGTCGGCTCGACGAAATAACCTTTATCAAGATGACCGGGAACGCCACCGCCAAGAATCAAGCGCGCGCCCTCAGCCTTGCCTTTTTCGATATAGGACAGCACCCGGTCCCGCTGGCGCGCACTGATCAGCGGCCCCTGCATTTCAGCACTGGTATCCTCGCTGCCATAGCCCACACTTCCCAAATAGGCCTTTAGCAGTTCCTCCGCCTCTGCCAGGCGAGCACGTGGCACCAGAAGACGCGTCGTCAGCGCGCAGCCCTGACCGCTGTGGGCACAGATCGCAAAGGCGCCAAACAAGGCACTGCCCAGGTCGGCATCCTCCAGCACCACCATGGCGGACTTGCCACCCAACTCCAAAAACACGCGCTTTACCGTTTCAGCCGCGTTGCGCATTACCGCTCGCCCAACATGGGTTGAGCCGGTAAAAGACACCACATCAACACGGGGATCCTTGCTGAGTAACTCACCAATCGCCACCGGGTCCGACGCAGTCAACACATTGAAGACGCCGTCGGGCATACCTGCCTCTGAGGCAATTTTGCCGAGCAGACTCGCCGACCAGGGCGTCTCCGGCGCGGCCTTTAATACCACAGTGCAGCCCGCCGCCAACGCGGGAAGGCATTTGGCCAAATTGATTTGCAGAGGGAAATTCCAGGGCGAGATCGCCGCCACCACTCCGGCGGCTTCCTTCCAGACCAGGCGCCGGCTGCTGATTCCCAACACCTCATAGTTACCGATTTCGCGTCGCCAGTTAAAGCCGGCCAAATGCTCCAGCGGCCAGGAAGCCATACTGACTGGCCCATCTACCTGCGGACCTTTAACAAACATCTGAGTGGCGCCGGTTTCCTCGCCCACCGCAGCGCGAAGCAATTCGAGGTTGGCATTCAAACCGTCGACAAAGCGTTTCAGGCAGGCCAGACGGGTTTCGTGATCTCGCGACCACTCGGTTTCGTCGAATGCCCTCCTCGCTGCCGCAAGTGCACGCTCGGCATCACCTACGGAAGCATCCGCCGCCACGCCAATAACATTTTCAGTGAGGGGACTACTATTATTGTAGTGTCGACCCGCTTCTGCCTCGCAGAGCTGACCATCAATATAGAGTTTGGCTATGCCATATTCCGGTTGCATTATTATTTTCTCCGAATAAAAAGGCGCAAACGAATACGCCCAAACCGCTGCTAGCACCAGCGGCTGTTCACCCTAATTTTCAGGGGCGATGGAATACAGAAACGTCTTGTAGATACCCTGTCGTACCGCTTCACCACAGCTCAACCTGATCCCCAACTGTTTCGCCAAGCCTAAAGCATGGTCCAGGTCTTTCTCCGCCAGTTTCGCGAAGGGCACAAAATAGGCTTCCATATCTTCGCGGGAGCAGGCGTCTATCATCATGTCTCTGCCGGTCGCAAACTGTTTGGCCATCGGCGCCATAACGCCGTTACTCGCCACCACTTCCAGCAATTTCTCGGGATCGACACCGGCGTTCTTCACCAGGCCCAGACCTTCACTGGCCGCAGTAAAGCTGATGTAGTTCATCAGGTTATTGGCCAGTTTCAACACTGTGCCATCGCCCGGCTCTCCGGCAGAAACCACTACCGAACTGATACAGTCGAACATCGGTTTCAGGCGTTCCGCCAGGTGGTCGTCCGCCCCCAGCATGATGCACAGCTCACCTTCCTCAGCCTTAGCCTCGCCGCCGGTAATCGGGGCATCGACAACATGCATGCCATATTCTTCGGCCTCCTTCGCCCACCGCACAATATTGTCCCGGGTCACCGTGCTGTGTATGGCGTATACCGCGCCCTTGCGCCCCTCCTGGAAAATTCCGGGTTTGCCGGCAACGCCGTGCAACAGATCCTCAACATCCTGATCATTGCGCACACAGATACCAACCAACTCACAGTGACGGGCAATATCCAGCGGGTCATTTACCCCTTCGGCACCCAGTTCAACCAACTCCACTACCGGCTCGGGCATCACGTCATAGACCCGCAGAGACAAATTATTTTCCGCCGCCTTTCGTGCGAGGTTTTTTGCCATGGGCTTGCCGATATTACCCAGCCCGATGAATCCACATTCAATCATTCCCGTACTCCTTATGCGTTACCGGCAACGGTGCTCGGCGTGAAAGACAGGGGCAGGTGGGTAAAGCCCCGCACGTTTGGATTGTGGGTGCGATCAGTGCGCGACATATCGATCTCATAATCCGGCAGGCGTTTGAGCAGCTCTTCAAAACAGACCCGCACTTCCAATCTTGCTAAAGCGGCGCCCAGACACGAGTGAATGCCGGTGCCAAAGGCCATGTGATCGCGAGCACCGCGAAACACGTCATACACTTCGGCATTGTCATAGCGGTCTTCATCCCGATTTGCCGAGATAATGCACAACCCGACGCGGTCTCCTTCCTTAAGCTTTCTGCCGCGTACTTCAACATCGCGCATTACGGTACGACCGATCATTTGACTGGAACCGTCAAAGCGCAGGGTTTCCTCTACACCGTCCGTAATTCTCTCGGGGTGTGCGATAAGACGCTGGCGCTGCTCTGGAAACTGCCAGAGCCGATACGCCATATTGCCAAGCAGTTTGGTGGTTGTTTCGTTACCCGCAATCGCCAGCAAAATTCCAAAGCCGACAATATCGTCGTGGGTCATTTTTCCATCTTTCTTGGCCTGCAAAACGCAGCTATACAAGTCTTCGGGATCATAGGGCCGGTCGGACATCAACTTGGCGTGCGCATCAAAATATTCCGCGAGTTTTAAATAGCCGTTGATATTGCGATCATTCAAACCAAACTGGCCGTCCTCCCGATAAATCAGATCATCGGCCCACTCCCGCACCTGATCCTGGTCAGACTCCGGCACATGAATCAGGGTGGAGATCACGTCCATGGGCAGAATGGCACTGAAGTCGCGGATGAGATCCATCTCTCCTTTGGCGAGATGGCGTTCAATCAGCCTGGCGGCCTTATCCCGGGTGTAATCCTCCAGGCGCTTGATACGCTGAGGCACCATAAGCCCCGACAACAGTTTGCGAATACGGGTGTGGTCTGGCGGGTCCATAAAAATAAACATTGGATAGCCGTCATTGGC
>JBFEVY010000102.1:0-10412 GCA_041546665.1 Spongiibacteraceae bacterium
GCCATGGCGCGGGCGCCGCAGGAAATGAAAGATGCTCTGGGTGCGATGGTGCCGTTTCCCAAACGCCTGGGCGTTGCCGAGGAGTACGCCAGTATGGCGCTGGAAATGGTGCGCAACGGCTATATCAATGGTGAGACGGTTCGCCTGGATGGAGCGATCCGGATGCAGCCTCGCTAAAACCCGCTGCTGGCTGAATAGGGCGTGCAGCTCCGCCCCGATGCCTTCTTGCAAAAAATACCCGGCATTCTCGCCGGGTATTTTTTTGGTTCATCGCTGATTCTGGTGGTAGATTGCTACTGATCCCGTAGGGCGGTAACCGCAACATAGCCAAGCACTGCGTCCAACGTTGCGCTTCGCGTTGCTCAACGGCAATCTACAACAGCCACCCTCTGTCCACCAACATTCACCGTGAACCATTTTTTTGCCCATTAAAGGGGTTTGTCAGTCGGCTTCAGGATAATAGCTTTTGCAGGGCAACAGCAGAAAACAGCGCCAGTGCTAAAACCAGGGCGATGTTGGAGAGCGGGCTGTTCCTGGCAGACTTTGGAATACAGCGGTTATTCAGGTAGAGCAGCGTGAGTGCGAGAAAGGGCATGAAAAAGGCACCGGTGACCGAGTAAACCAGTACCAGCCACACCGGTTTGCCGACTGTGAGCAGCAACAGCGGTGGCCCGGCGAGAAAAATCAAAAATGGTGTGTAGCCGGGACTTTGGGGCGTGGTTTCATGATGGTCATTTCCGCCGCTGCGCCACTGTTGCAGAAGGTCGGCAAAGAGATAGGGAACTCCCTGCCAGACGCCGAGCATCGAGCTGAACACCGCGGCCCAGAATCCCAGCAGGAATATCAGTTTGAAATGACTGCCCAGCAATAACCCGAGTTGGTCGGCAAGGGCGAGCACAATTTGGGAGCCAGCCAGTGTCGGCGGCTCGGCACTGGCAGCGAGGGCCATGATGCCAATGCCAAACAAGCCCGTGACCGCGTAAGCGATACTGAGGTCAACGCGAGCCAGGCGCAAATCGGCGGGGTCTTCCCAACCTTTTTCGCGAATCCAGTAGCCGTAGCAGAGCAGGGTGACGCTGCCGCCAACGCCCCCGATCACGGCCAATACCAAGGTCAGCTCCCGGTCGGGCAGGGTGGGCGCAAGCAGGGCGTTGAACAGCCCCAGACTGGCGATATCGATTTTCCAGAGCGCGGCCATCACCACCAGAAACATCATGGCGATGAGCGCCTTCATGACTTTTTCCAGCAGCGCATAGTGCCCCCGCCACACCATGATGAGGGCGGCAAGGGAGTGCAATGCCGCCCAACTGTTGACCGATAATTGTGGGAACAGGGCATGCCCGGCAAGGCCGCAGGCGGCCATCAGCGCCGCGCCGACCAGAAAGGCCCAAAGCACCAGATACAGCGCGAAATAGGCGGTCACCCAGCGTGGCAGGTGGGTGAGCCAGCCGGCAATCAGGCTGCTGCCGCTGACCAATTGCCAGCGGGCGAGTCCTTCGTTCAGAGCAAACTTGATCAGCGCGCCGAGTACCACTGCCCAGACGATACTAACCCCCAGCTTCGCGCCGGAGACTGTTGCGGCGACCAGATCGCCGGCGCCGAGGCCGGTAGCAGCAATCACTAGTCCAGGGCCAATGACCGCCAGGGGAGAGCGATGGGATTTACTCATGGTTGTCGCCCTGTTTGAGTTGTGGCGCGCTTAGGTGCCATACTGAGTATCACAACTGCGCTGCCAGCTTGGGGAGCAGTCTTTCTGCAATGCGGGTAAAGCCGACTTCGTTCGGATGCAAGCCATCGTTGGATAGACCCTCCCAGTCGTTTTCGCCGAGCAGTTCCAGCCCGTTGACCACAGAGACATTTTCAATGCCTTTGGCCGCATCGAAAAATTGATCGCGCAGTTTGTTTGAAAAGTCCGCAAAGGATTGGCTGTACTGCTCGCGCAGGCAAAAAATCGGCGTAATACAGTGAATCGGCGTGTCGGGTTGCGCGGCTCTGGCCTGTTCTAACATAGCGGTATAGGCAGTGCTTGCTTGTTTGCCAAAGGACTTGCCCAGGTCGAAGATCAGTTGAGCGGCCGGCACCTTGAGGACTTCACGCAGTACTTCTGGCTCGCCGCGGCCCGCGCCGTAAAACCCAAAATTAACCACATCAATGGCCAGGTGCCGCCCCAGAATCGCCGGGTAGCTCATACACGACAGCTGCGCGCCGGAACCCTGTGCAACGGAGGAGCCGTAAACAACAAGGGGCTTTTGGTCTTCTGGCATTGGCGCTGCTTCCAGGCTTGCGCCAGCGTCGATTGCCATGGCGTCGAGATCGAGCTGCTGTTCGTGGGGCAGATACAACTCAAACAGGCGCGGTACAGATGGCAGCTTTTCAAACAGCGTTTGTTCCGGTTCATCTCCGGGCCGGCAATGCAAGGTGGTCCACAGTTTGCCGTCGACCATCATATCGATGCCGTGGTTCTTATAGGGCGACAGGGCCGAGACGCGCAGCGTCAGGCTGCCGGTGTCTGAGGTAAAACGAATTCGGGCGCCAGCGGCAAAGCGGGATTGGGTGGCTACCGCTTCGGGCAGGTTTACGATTTGGTCCGCAGTAAATCGCTGCCACGGATTGCCCCGGGTAAAAGGCAGGCCGAGAATGGCGACCTTGTCACTGGGCAGGGGAATCCAGTCTACGTTTGCTGTCATGGTGTGATGCGGCTTAGGTCTTGTTGTGATTAAAAGCGTTTTGACGAAGCGCTAATCTATCGCAATACCCACCCTTGAGGCCAATTGAAAGCGGAGTTTGCTATTTAGAAAACATAGCGCTGGCGAATGCCGTCAAATCGCTGATGCATCTGCTGGACCCTCTCCGCCGCGCTGATTTTGGCGCTTTCTTCTGGCAGCACCCGCGCCAAATCACCGTATTTTACAAGCTCGGTGCGGAACTGTGTCGGTTGGGTGCCGAGTAGATTGCGGTAGGTCAGGCTGCCGCGTTCGTAACCCTGAGTGTCCAGCCAATTGTGGTAGCCCGGATCGTCTTTACAGAGAATCAGGCGGATTTTTCCGTCGCTGTCGATCTTGGTGCGGCTTGGGGTATAGCTGACCGGACGGTAGAGATAGTCGAGGCTGCTGAAGAACGCGCCCATATTTGACATCATCCAGAAACCGTCGTGGCTGTCGAACTCGACGATCAGTACCTCGTCTTCTTTGACCGCCCAGCACAGATTGGCGATGGCGCGGCCGCGGCGTTGGTCCGCGCTGTCCACACTGGGCGGTTCCGGCGGAAAGGTGTTGGTATTCACGGCATCGACGGCGGGGCTATACAGGTAGGGGTGGTCGGGCCAATCTCCCATCACGCCTTCTACGAAGCGTCCGGCCCAGTTCATGGCCTCAATGACTTCGTCCGGAGTAGGGGCTGGTCGCGGTTCGTCCATGCCGACCCGCTCGATTTGCAGTTTTGCGGGTTGCTCCTCCCAACGGTCAAAGCCCTGGCGGATGAACAGCTTGCGGGTCTCGGGGGTGCTGGGTAACCAGTTGGGGCCAGTTTTTTCACCGCCGATATAAAGTTCAAAGCTGCCGTCCCAGTGGCTTTCCAATTCGTGGCCGAACAGGTTGGCCTGGGGGATATCGCCGAAGGGGTCGTGGAGGCTGGGAATATCTGTGCCGGGTTGTTTGTCCGGCCTGTGGCCCTGGACGGTGAAATTGAGGAAGCGGGCGGAGCCCTTGTTGCCGGAAATGCGATAAACCGATTCGCCATCAATCCAGGCCTGCAAATAGACAAAGTCGGCGGCATCGCCACCCAATTTGCGCGACGGCGTGCAGAACGGATGCAGGGCCGGGTACCGGGTGTTTTTGGTTTCCAGGGCAAGGTCAAAGGCCTGGCCGAGGTTTTGGGTCAGAAAGCGAAAGCCATCTGCGCGATGCAGGGGCGTTGCCGGGTTATAGTCTTTGAAGACTTTTTTGCCTGCCGCTTTGAGGCTGTCACAAAAGGCCCCCCAGGCTTCGTCCAGTGCGTTGTCGCAGGGGCTGTCACCGAATGCCATTGCTGTTCTCCTTATTTTTCTGGTTCACAGTGACTGAGAGTGTTCAGTAGTGTGCTCAGGTATTTTGTTGTGCGGGCCACCGCTTTGCGGTGCCCCTCGGCATCTATTCTGGGGCCGATCAGTTCCAGGTCGAAGGCTCCCGTGTAGCCGGCTTCGATGAAGCTGCGCAGAATTTCCCGCAGTGGTATTGCGCCATCTCCCGGTACGGCCCTGGCGGGCAGGGTGCGGTCGCCGTAAATATAGTCGCTGACCTGAACCAGCCCGCAGCGGGGTGTTGCTTGTGCAATGTGGGTTTGTAGATCGGCTTCCATCCAGCAGGCGAAAAGGTCGATACAGATACCAATGTCGGCGAGCTCCGCCAGGGTAAGGGTGTCGCGCAGTGAATGTGCAATATGCATATCGGCGTAAACCGGCATGGCATTCTCAATCATCAGGCCGATACCGGTTTGTCGGGCTGCTACGACGCAGGGAGCGATCATTTCCGCGAAGATCTCTGCGGCCTGTTCCCACCGCAGGGAGCCGTGCCCGCCTGTGGTCATATAAATTGAGTGGGCGCCGAGGTTGGCAGCCTCATCGATCAACTTTAGCAGGCGTTCCCGAGGCGCTGCCCATTGTCCGCGTTCGTTGGACAAATGCTGCCCGGCGCCAAAGGCGTGGGCAATGGTTTCGAGCTGGGCCTCCTGGTGTTGCAGTGCCTGCTTGATAGATTTGATTCCATAATTGTCGATCAACGGACTGATAAGGCTAACGCGTCGGGCAGCCAGTGCTTGCCAGTGTGCGGCCAGCTCGGTGACTGAAGCACCGGGAAAACACAGGCTGTTTATCGAAATGCGCGGGTGCAATCTCGTCACTTTTTTCGGTGCTCAACGTCAAGGCCAAAGCGCTTGCGATAGGGGGCAAACTCTTCGTTGAGGGCATCAATGTCGGCGCGGATCATATCCGTAGAGTAGACGAACTTGCCGTAGCGGTCGCTGCGATTGTCATTCAGATATGCACGCATGGCCGTTTCCGCTGCGGGGCTCAGGGTCAGCCCGGCGAAGTTGTAGTAGGCGCGTATGGTGCCCACTGGGTCCTGTACAAAGTCAGGGTAGCGCACATGAAAGATACGCTCGTCGTCAATCATCGGGTTGTTGAGGGTTTGGGCAAATCCGGCGCGGCTGGCGGCGAGGTGGATTTTTGCCTGCTCCTCCCAGTCGACATGGCCGACCAGGCCCTCGACCAGTTCCGCGGCCATGGCAATACGCGATGCGATGCATTGCACCGGGTCGCGGTGGACCCAGATGATTCTGGCGTCGGGGTAGGTGTTGAACAGGGCTTGCAGGCGGCCACCGTGAAAACCTTTTAACACCCAGCGTTTTTGGGGGCGCCCGTGCTGGCAATGTTGCAGCATCATTTTGTGGATGCGGTACTGGGCGTCGGGGGCGACCGGCAGTCCGGCGATATTCATGCCCATGGGTACGCGCCACCACGCGGTGGGCGTCATCACCCTGAAATCAAAGGCCCAGGTGCGTTCGCACTCCGGCAAGCCGTTGCCGAGCATATCGTTGTAGGGGTGGCTGATCAGCCACTTGGGGATTTTCTCGAGAATCTCTCGCCAGTCGCTGTCGGCCCGGGCGTGGCGCGGGTCGTCCGCTGCTGCCAGTCCAGGTGGTGGCGAAGGGTACATTACCTCCCAGAAGCGCAGCGATCTCGCGTCCGGGTCGACCGAGAGCAGGGCGTGGAGCAGGGTGGTGCCGGAGCGCGGTTCTCCCGTCGCAAACAGTGGGGCGTTGATCTGCTCATCCGCAAGTGACAGACGCTTGTGATCATCAAAAAATTGCAGTCGCGAGGTTAGCAGCCAATTACAGGTTTCCGCCCCGGCGCGCTGGCCGGCCTCATCCATCTCGGCATCAATCAGCTTGTCGACCGCCAGCGCAAAGCGTTCCGGCAGGCTTTCGTCGCCGTAGTCGCTCAACCCGGTGGCTGCCTCGGCGGCTTTGAGTAGCGCTTTTGCGTCGAGGATAGTGTTGCCTGATGTCATGCGTCACCTCCGACAAGGCGTAGTAGTTCATCCTCGGTTTCGCGGACTTTTTGGGCGGAACTTGCGCCGTATTTCAAACCCGCCATGCCGCCGTAATCGAGCACCTTGGGGACTCTCAGGCCGGCATCGCAGAAGTTTTTGATTATCGCCGCGACTTGCTTAGGTGTGCCGTGGGGTACAACTGCCAGGAGCATCTCGGGCTCGACTTTGGCGAGCATATTGAGCAGGCGCTCGCGGGTGAGCTCTCCGGGGTTGATGTCCTGGTAGCCGCGCCAGGTGTCGCCCATCGGGTGCGTAAAGCCAAAGCGCTGTAACACCTCGGCGGAGATTTGCAGTATCAGGGCCTTGACGAGGGGTGCCCGCAAAATGTCTTGCAGCTCGGCTTCGTCGCCGATCAGGCATGTCTGGATAAAAGCCGGGGTGATCGCCATGGGGTCGCGGCCCGCGCGTTCAGCGGCGTCGCGCACAACCTTGAGCTTGGCGGCGTAGTCTTCGGGAGAGTAGGCACCGGCGGGCCACCAGCCATCGGCAAAGCGCCCAGTGATATCCAGCATACGCGGGCCACTGGCGCCGATCCAGATTGGCGGTGCCTTGCCATTGTAAAATTCGGTGTCCATGCGTGCGTGTTTGAGCTGGTAAAATTGCCCGCTGAAATTCACTGGTCCATCACTGTCCCAGAGCAGGCGGATTACCTTCAGAGCTTCTTCAAAGCGGCTGACGGGTTTGGCAAAGTCAAAACCGTAGGGCACGGTGTTTTCCGTTTCGCCGCTGCCCAGCCCGAGAATAAAGCGTCCGCCGGAGAGGTGGTCAATGGTCAGGGCGGTTTGGGCCAACGAGGAGGGGTGGCGACGGACGGTGTCGACCACGCTCATAGCCAGCGGTACATTGCGGGTCAATACGGCGGCGGCGGAGGCCACGGCCATGCCGTCGAGGTGGCGGTGGGGGGAGGGCGACGCGGTGGCCAGATCAGTGAACTCGGGTGTCCAGATCGCGTCTGGCCAGAAGCTCACCATATGATCGGGAAGCCAGACAGAGTGGTAGCGTCCGCTGTCCAGCTGATCCAGTACACTCAGATCCAATGGCAGGGTTGTGCGTAAAAACGCAGCGGGTTGCACGTTCATGAACGATGTTCTCGTGATGGTGTGGGGCGCTTTGTCATTTATGCTTCCCACTCGTTATTATGTGTGTGCCTTGAAAGTAAAGATTATTGGTTGTCCGGTCAAGATTTCACACCTTGATTTTCGGGTAATCCAGACATTATTCGACGTAGGAAAAGCGATGTGTCGACCTAGTAAAAGAATAACTATTTATTTTAAAGGCTAATTTGCCTTTGGTTTTAAATCATCATAATTGTTAACAAGGCGGGGGAGCCTGATCGGGGAGAATTTATATGGACAAAAATATTGTTCGGCATGGTTTTATTCTTATTCTGCTGGCGTTGATTTCCGGCCTGTTTGTGACCCAGATGGTGATACCCCGGCTGGGGGTATCCGCTCATACCATTGGTGTCTTGAGCGGAGTTTTGTTGATTGCGGTGGGGGTGATTGGGCCGTCGCTGGCTTTGTCTGTCAGGCAGCGACGAGTCATGTCCCTGTCATGGCTCTATTCCAGTTATGTCAATTGGGCGGCCTGCCTGCTTGGCGCAGTTCTCGGTGCGGGAGAAACCACACCTGTGGCGGCTGCGGGCGTAACAGGCTCTGCCCTTGGTGAGGGCATTGTTGCGTTGTTATTGGTTTCTGTTGCGATGGCGTCATTTATTGCCGTCGGCTTGTCCCTCTACGGGCTGCGAACAGGGCCGGAAGCGGCGGAGCAGTAAGGTCGTGTTTTTATAATGTAATGGGTGTGGCTGTGATGAAGGCATTTATTTTTTTGATTTGTGCAGCAATGCTCGGTGCCTGTGCTGGGGCACCTGAAGGCGTAAGGCCAGTGGCGGATTTTCAGATTGAGCGCTATCTGGGGAAGTGGTACGAAATTGCCCGGCTCGACCATTCTTTTGAGCGCGGTTTGCAGCAGGTCACCGCCGAGTACACGCTGAGGGAAGACGGTGGGGTATCAGTGTTGAATCGCGGCTATTCGGCTGGCGATGGTCAATGGCAGGAAGCCGAGGGGAAAGCGTATTTTGTTAAGGCGCGAGATATAGGCCATCTGAAAGTAGCATTCTTTGGGCCGTTTTATGGGGACTATGTGATCTTTGAGCTGGAACGCGACAACTACGATTACGCCTTTGTCGCGGGGCCTAATCGTTCTTATCTCTGGTTGTTGGCGAGGACGCCCCAGCCACCCAAAGCGGTGATCGACCGGTTTGTTGAGCAATCCACAGCACTGGGGTTTGATGTCGAAAAGCTGATTTATGTCGATCACAGCCCTGCCCGCTAGAGACAGGGTGTGTTCTTGGCGAGCGGGTAGCGTAATTTACTTAGCCCAAATTTGCGGCTGTGGCGCTGGGCGCCTGGCCGCCGAATTTGCCCTTCCACCAGCGGATGGTCAGGGGAACGGAAACATTCAGTAAAAAGGTCGCCAGCATCAAGGTATAAAAGGCGTCGGCGGTCATGATCTGGTATTGCACATAGGCGATATCCATCACCAGAAAGGCCAGTTCTGCCCGCCCAAGCATGCCGAAGCCGATCATCAGGCTGGACTGCCAATCAAAGCGACCTGTGTAGCGGGCCGCCAGCGCGGCGGAGAGAACCTGCCCCAGAAACAAGCCTGCGAAGAGTAACAGCGCATTGGGCAGTACGCGCAGAAAAATATCCAGGTCAAAAATCAGTTCACTGCCAAGGGAAACGAAAAATATGGGGCCGATCCAGGTAAAGGCAACATTATCGATAACGTCCTGGGCATGTTTGTGAAAATCTACCTTGCGGTGTTCGTGAAAGCTGAAATGCTCCCGGTTGATGATCAGGCCTGCCATATAGGCGCCGACCGCGGGGTGAAAACCGAAGTAATGGGCGAGCAGGCCGACCAGCACTGCAATCAGCAATAGTGCCAGTACGGCGTATTCGCCTTCGCCCATGGCCAATACCTGGCGAAGGTGGACACGTCCAATAATCGGGATTTTTCGAACAAAGCCCTGGCTGACCGGAAACAGCCAGGCGCCAAGAAAGGTCACGATCATAAAAAACAGCGCCGCCTTGGCGGCAATCAGTAATATACCACCCAGGCTCAGAACGGCGTTTCCGGTAGCAATGGGGATCAAAATGGCCACCAGCGCGAGGGAGCCAATATCGTCGAGCACTGCAGAGGTCATAATGCCGGTGGCGGCCTTGGTTTTACTTAACCCCTCGGTCTTCAGCGACACCATAGTGAGGGACACGGCGGTGGCGGTCATTGCCAGGCCGCAAAACAGGGCCATGTTATGGTTTTGCCAAAACAACATAGCGCTGTAATAAGCGACCCCAAAAGGCACGATGGCGCCGAACAGGGCGATGCCCCAGCTGCGTTTAAGGCTTTGCAAAAAATTGCGGTTGTCTTCCTCAAAGCCCAGCGCAAACATAATGATAATGATGCCGAGCTCGGCCAGATCAACAATAAAAATAGGCATCTCTTCGGGGAGCCAGCCGAGGTTGACGAGTGTGGCGCCACAGAATAGATACCATAAAACTGGAGTAAGACGGGTGCGGTGAGCAAAGAAGGAGGCGACAAAAACGCTTGCCCAGATAATGGCCAGAATGGCGATGTCGTGCATACAAACTCTCTGTTAGTTAAGTGCCAAGCCTGTTCGAGTGGTGGCTGTTCCAAAGAATATAGCAGATTGCCCTTTAGCGCGTATTTCGGGCTATGGGCGTACATTTGAATGGGGCGATGGCGAGCAGAGCAGTGGTGTGTTGCTGAAGGACTGGGGGGATATGAGTCATCGCAGGTCACTAAATCGATACCTTGTTGGAAAGTTGGTAGCGAGACGCTGTTGCTCTACCTAAATCAAATCGATACGTTTGGTGACTGAGAAAAGGAGTTGAAATTCGTCATGCTGTTTTCGCTGTGTAGGGTGCTTTTCTACCTTCCTTAGATTGCGCTAAGCAAAATAAAAGATACCTTTGTGCGATATTGGTGCGTTGTAGGCACCAGTGTAGTGAAAGGTGTGAATTACCTGCGCGTCAGCTGGGTTGATTTTTGGGGTTTGCACGGCGGGTGATTTATTATCTTTTTGAAAACAAAATAAAATACGCTTAGCTATCTTTGCGGTTGAAATGTCATAATAATTTTTATTTCCTATAATAGTGAGATATTTTGGTGCGCCGTGAGATGAAAATACAATTATTGAGTGTGCGTTAATAAATCGGATGGTGTGAAATAAAAAATTAAATTAAGAAATTTGAGTTTGATAATTTCAAATAAGGTACAAAAAATACCATTCACTTCTGCCTATGA